>JBEKWT010000016.1:0-21292 GCA_049512795.1 Occallatibacter sp. | reverse complement strand
TTGTGAAACTGTGAAACTGTGAAACTGTGGAGCGTTTAGAATCAACAGCTTGCGTCCACAGTTTCACAGTTTCACAGTCTCACAGTTTCGTTTTTTGCCGTTCTGGATTTTGAGCTCTCGCGTCGCCTGGATTTTTCCCGAGATTCGTCTTTTCCCGAAATCTGTCCGCCGCTGCGAATTGACTCGTAGCTCCGCCAACTCCGCTGCCGTTATCTCTGCGCCGTCTGCATCGGCTTCTGTACGTTCGTTTCAGGCGGGTTCACCTGCGCGTTCAGGAAGTTGGCCAAGTCATCCACGTCCTGCTCGGTTCCCACCATCGGAGGCATGAAGTGGTGATACGGCGAGTCGGGCTTGTACTCGTGCAGCATGGTGATGAAGCTCTCGATGTTGGCGCGGTCGCGCCCGGCGAGCAGCTTCGCCAGCGGCCGGTATCCGTTCAGCGTGTGGCACGCGCCGCACTCGCCGCGGAAGATCGCCTCGCCGCGCGAGTAGCTCGTGTCCGCTCCGTTCCATACCCAGTTCGAGTGCGCCAGATAACCGTCATGATCGATCTTGATCGCGTACGGCACGCGCACGCCGTTCGAGTACATCCAGCGCCCGATCACATACGGCTTGCGCAACATCTCGCGCGAGTATTCGCCGGCGCCCGTCGCCACCAGCGCCAGCAGCAGGATCGCCACCGCGTGCGCGGTGTTGAAGTCCGCGGGATTGCGATACGCCAGGTAGTAGGCGACTCCGATAATCGTCGCCGAAGTCATCACGATCACGAGCGCCATGCGCGTGACGGTCGAAAATGTGCCGGTGCCCATGGTGTCGATGCCCAGCGTGAGCAGCGCGCGCTGCGACGAGGGCACCATGAAGAGATACCAGATAAAAAGGAACGGCATGGCCACGAACGAGGGCACCAGCCACTTCACGCTCCACTTCACCAGCGACGATTTGAGCGCTGCATGTTTGTGGCCGTCAATGCGGCTGGCGCTGATGAGCGCCCAGATGCCGGCCAGCGACGCGCAAACACAAACGCGCAGCAGCAGGCTTGGCCAGTATGTCGGATTAAAGAACGCGTTCCAGAACTTGCTCGCTTCGTGTCCGGTGCCCGCCACGCCAAGCCACGTGTCGCCCGGCGTCAGCATGAAGGTAAGAATGCCGTTGATGATGACGAGCGTGCACACCGACGCGCCCGCATACACCCAGCCGACCACCAGGTGCAGCTTCGCGTCGATCTTGTTCCACGTGTAGTAGTAGACCATCGCCGTCGTCAGCTCAACGATGAAGAACACCCACTCGATGGCCCAGCCGAAGACGAAGTTGTGGATCAGCGTGCTGGTCGCTTCAGGGTTCGTCAGCCCGATCGCAAACCAGATTCCAACGCCGGAGATCGTGCCGAACACCCCGGTCAGGATGAGGAAGAACTTCGAGTAGCCAACCAGCTCAGCGAGCCAGTCGTTCCGCGCCTCGCGCAGAGCCTTGCGCTCGGCCAGCGGCAGATACAACCCGCCACCCACGGCAAACTGCGAAATCATGACGTGGAAGATGGCGATGATGCCAATCACCCACCCCGACCCAAGATACGGAATGTCCCAGAATGGATAGTTCATCGTCCTCAGTCCTTATCGAATCGTCCAGTAGCCAATCACCGTCGTTGCCACCAATGCAAAAACCGCCAGCAATCCGAAGTAGTGCGCCGCGCGTCCGCGCCGGCCCGATTCCTTGCTCGTGTCGTAAAACGGAATCAGAATCCACAGCACAATTCCCAGCGTGAACAAGAGCATCCCCGCGATCTCGCCCGCTTCGCCCGGCAGCACCGAGCCCAGCATCTTGAGCATCTCGAACGGGCTCATGAAGTACCACTCGGGATGTATGCCCATCGGCGCCGGCGCGAGCGAATCGTACGACTTGCCCAGCGCCCACGGAAACACCGAAGCCAAAAGCGCCAGCACATTAAGCGAGATGATCCACATCGCAATGTCCTTGCGCAGAAAGTTCGGCATGAACGGCATTGATTTGCGTTCGGCGGCCGGCGTGGCTTCCTCGCTCTCAGGCATCGCGTTTCCGTGGCGCTGCACCAGCCAGAGGTGAAACGCAAGCAGAGGAATGAACAATGCAGGGAGCACCACAACGTGCAGCGCGAAGAATCGCTGCACGGTAAACTCTGTCACGTCCGGCCCGCCGCGCAGCATGTTAGCAATTGCCGGTCCGACCCACGGAATCGCCACCGGAATCTGCAACCCAACCTTGGTGGCAAAGTAGCTGAGCTCATCCATCGGCAGCAGGTAGCCGGAGAAGCCGAAGCACGCGGCCAGCGCCAGCAGCACCATGCCGCTCAGCCAGCCGAACTCGCGCGGCTTGCGGTAGGCCTTCATAAAGAAGACTGAGAACATGTGCACCAGGATCGCGAACAGCATCAGGTTGGCGGCCCATGCGTGCGCCGAGCGGATCAGCCAGCCGAAGTTCATCACAAACGTGATCTGCCGTACCGATTCATACGCCTCAACGCCGGGCCGGTAATACACCAGCAGCAGCACGCCCGTGAAGCACTGCAGCATAAACAGGAACAGCGTGATGCCGCCCCAGTAGTACCAGAAGGATTGCGCGTGGACCGGAACCGTCTTCTTCCGCGCGAACGCGGCCAGCTCCGAGATCCCCAGCCGCTCATCCATCCAGCCGTAAATTTTCGTCGCCATCGACTTTGTCGTCATGCTTCTTATCCTTTATGTCCGCGACACTTCGACGCCCGTATCGTTCACCGCGACCTTGAAGAGCTTGAGCGGCTTCGGCGGCGGCCCGCTCACATTCGCGCCGGTGTAGGGGTTGTACACACCGCCATGGCAAGCGCAGTGAATGCGGTCGGCCTGCGGCTCATACTGCACCGTGCAGCCCAGGTGCGTGCAGACGGCCGTCAGCGCCACCCATCGTCCGTCTTCGTGATGGATGAGCATGGCCGGCGAGGGCCCAAACTTGAACATCAGCACCGACCCCGTTGGCAGCTTCTGTGCGTCCTTCAGCGTCACCTCGGTCACTGCCGATGCGCTCAGCGCCATCTCGCTCGGTGAAGCCAGGTAACGGTACACCGGGTAGGCCAGCGCAGCGGCGTAGCAAATGCCTGCAGCGCTCGCCGCCGCCAGAAACGTGCGCCGAGTCTTGACGTCGCCGTTCTCCGCATGTTCCTGCACGATATTTGCTGAAATCGACGATTCGCTCATAACCTATGCCGCGCCCTCCATGGTTTTCTGTGCGCGCGCCACTACCGACACGAGCCACCCAATCACTCCCAGGCCGGCGACGAAGAGCACGAGGAACAATCCCACCACGCTCCAATTGGTGACGACCACCCGGTCCCACACGTCGTAGCCTTTACTCAGCAGCGTCACATCGCGCACGCCATCGCGATAAACCACCAGCATGATCTCCACGAGCGCTGCAACCAGCACTCCGGCCCAGCCAAGCCAGCCGGAAGCGATCTTGCCAAATCCCGCGATTGCGCCCACCACGACAGCCACTACCACCAGCGCGATCCATCCGTAGCCGGCGAATCCCGCAAACTTGTAGGCCGGATATAAAGCGTGGCCGGCAAGTCCCTGCTTCACCACATCAGGCTGCACACTCGCCGCCCAAAGTCCCGCGACCAAATAGACGATCCCGAACCCGGCGGCCACCTTGCCGCCCAGTCCCGCCACAAACTTCTTCTCATCCGGGGTGAATGTGCTGCGCCCCGCCAAATACACCAGCCACAATCCGCCGATCACGAGCCCACCCGCCATCATCAACAGCCAGCGCGGCTCCAGTGTCGGATCGCCCGTGGGCAGAAATGCGCCCATGGCAGACGCTGAATACATCCCGCGCCACGCCTCTGGCCGCAGCATCAGTGTCATATTTGTCGACTGCATCCGCGCCACGCCGCCCGCCAGCAGCCACGCAACCAATCCCACCCACCACGCCGATTTCCCTGCCTCAAGCCGCGCCGAGAATTTGTAGAGCAGCCAGTAGATCAGCATTAGCATCGGGACGATCGCGATCCAATAGAGCCCGATCAGCACGCTGCTGGTGTACAAAGCACGCCCGTAGAGCACCTGCGCGAACAAGAGAGGCGGCACGGCCAGATTGATCACAAACGTCATCACCACCGTCAGCCGCCGCGCCAGCGCTCGCGCCGTCACCAGCGAGTTTGCCGATTTGCTGAACAGGCTGAGCAAAATCGCCAACAGCAACCCGCCCAGAAGCATCTCGACGGCCACGAAATGCAGCGACAGGGTTACGATGTGCAGCAGCTTCAGCAGCCACACTGGCGCCGGCAAAGGAATCGGATCCACTGCAGGATAGGCATTCATAAGGTCTTGATCGTTCCTTTCACTCTCCAACTCTCGCCGGATGCTTTATGCAAGCCTCCGAGTGCAAATGCGCACAGCCCGCGCCGCGCTTTCACGCCGGGTCGAGTGGACGGGAAAAGGGGGTGGGGGCTGGCGCGGTACATTTTGGACTGTTTTTCTCCAATTTGACTCGGAAAAGGTGAATCTATAATCCGCCGCGACCACGGGTCTGTGATGAAAGGCACATCGGCTTGTGACGCATTGAATTACGCTGCCGACTTGACTGCAATCGTCGTTTCTTCCCCGGAAGCCGCTTTTCGCCGGCGCTCCGATCAGGGAAACGTTGCTGCGGCGGACAATGCAATGAAGCGACCCAACTCATCCATGCAACTCACGCGCGCTGCCGATTATGCCGTCCGCGTCATGATTCAATTGGCTGTGCAGCCGAACGATGGGCGCGTCTCGCTTCCGTCGCTCGCCCGGGCTACGGGCGCTCCCGAAAGCTTCCTGTCCAAGGTGTTGCAGACTCTAGCGCGCGCCGGACTCATCTCATCCCATCGCGGCCAATCGGGAGGCTTCCGCATCACACCCCGCGGCCACCAAACCTCGATGTGCGAAGTGATTGAAGCCATCGATGGCGCGATTTGCCTCAACGTCTGTCTCATGCACGGCCAATCCTGCCCGAGAAAAGCGCGCTGCCCCGCGCACCCGATCTGGGTCAGGGCCCAGCAGGCAATGTTGCAGGTTCTTTCCAATGCTTCGATCGCCGCCTTGGCGGCGCAGGCATCGCCGGGCCGTTCGGCTAATGGCGTTCATGCTTTCCACATGCCCGCGAGAGCGGTCCGTCGCTGACCGTTTTTGAGGACTGCGACTCCAATTTGCCAATCGCTCGTCGGTGGTGTTTCAATCGGATTATTGAAACAGGGGTGCTCCACGAGTTGTGGGGCTGAGAGATACCCTCGAACCCGATCCGGATAATACCGGCGTGGGAAGTTTTCTCCAACCGAGCGGCGTTCTTCTTCACCTCTCTTCGCGGCGCAAGCTCCTTTGTTTCAATCGAGCACTGAAACGAAGGGTCCCATGCACGCAGCCGTATTCAAGGCCGGTAAATCATCATCGCTCTCCATCCGCGCCCGCCATGGCCTGGCAAGAGCCTTCTCGCTGGCCGTCTGCCTCGCATTGCTCTTTCCAGCACAATTGTCCGCACAAACCACGCCGCCTCCGTCGGCCGGTTCCTCTTCGGCGACGCAAGCGACCGCACAGAACCCCAGCCCCGCGCGGCAAAAGCCCCCTCCCGTCACCACAACGGTCATCGTCCACGGCGAAGTGGAAGATAACTACCTTCCCGAGTCCATCACGGTGGGCACGCTCGACGGCGCCGAACTCAAAAACACTCCGCTTTCGGCGTCAGTCGTCACGCGCGATCTGCTCAACGACCAAGTCTCGCGCCTGCTTTCTGACGTGATTCAAAACGACGCTTCCGTCGGTGACGACTACGTGCCCGTGGGCTATTACGGCGACTACCAGATTCGTGGCTTTCCCCTCGATCTCGCCACAGGGCTCGAAGTCAACGGCATGACCATCGCCGGCGAGCAAGATGTGCCGCTCGAAAACAAGGAGGCTGTCGAATTTCTCAAGGGAATCGCCGCGGCGAAGACCGGCGTGGCCTCCGCGGGCGGCCTCATCGATTACGTGACCAAGCGCCCGGCAAACATCCGAGCCCTCGATCTCGCCACCGATCATCGCGGCTCGGCCTACGGCGCCGTCGACCTTGGCCATCTTTTTGGCGGCCGTAAACAGGTGGGAGCGCGCGTCAATCTGGCCGGCGAAAGAATCGTTCCCTACATGAATGACACCAACGGCTGGCGCGCCGTGGGCGCAGCCGCCGCCGATTGGAAGCTGAATCCGGCCACGATCCTCAAGGGCGACTTCGAGTACCAGCACAAGACGGAGCGCGACGGCAGCGGCTATCAACTTCTCGGCGGCACAATCCTGCCCGACATCAATCGCGTTTACCGCTCAACTATGCTCGGCGATCAACCCTGGGACCCGCCCGACACCTATGACACGTTTAACACCCGTGTCCGCCTCGACCACACCTTCTCGCCCTCATGGCTCGGCTATGCCGCCGCCAGTTTCAGCCACTCGCTCATTCAGGACAATGTGATCTACGCATACGGCTGCTACTACGAAGCCGAGTGCACTACCGGCGCTGCCCCTTACCCATGGTTCTTCGCGCCAGATGGAACCTACGATATCTACGACTACCGCGACCCCGGTGAGTTGCGCATTGACGCCGAGGCCGAAGCCATGCTGACCGGTCACATTCACACCGGCGCCGTTACACAAGACATCACTGTCGGAGGCGTCCTGTTCCTCCGCAGCGTTCATCAGCCCGGCTTTTACACCGCGGTAAATCCATACTCGCCCGACGGCATTGTGCAGGATGGCGCGGTTTACATGTATGTCGGTTCCGAAAACATCTACCAGTCCATCGCAGCCCTTCCTGCACCAGGGAATCCGAATTCCCTTGAATATCCATTCGAGACTGCCGGCCCACGCCGACTGTGGGAAGACAGCCACCAATCCTCCGGCGTCATGCAGGATCGCATTCATTTTCCGGCGCGCATTCAACTCATCGCCGGCGCTCGCTACGATTCGTTGCGCGACCACAACTACTCGCTATGGGCCACTGATCCCTCGACGCCGCCCACGATCACCGACAAGCCATTCTGGCTGCCGCAATTCGCGGTCACTTACAACCCCGTCCAGAACCTCACGCTCTACTCGAACTACGGCGTGATGCTGTCGCTCGGTCCTCAAGGGCCCTTCTGGACCGACAATGGCAGCCAGTTTCTTGCGCCGTTCTTTACGCGCCAGGCTGAGATCGGCGCGAAGTACGAGCCTGGCCAGCGTATTCTGCTCACCGGTGCGCTCTTCCGCATGCGCGCGCCGTTCTTCTACCCCAAGGTGACCGGAGGCCCCGACGATTACTGCCCGGCAGGCGCCGCGGGCGATCTCTGCTTCGAGCAGGAAGGCCGCGAAACACATGACGGCATCGAGTTCAACGCTGAAGGCAAAGCCGCCAGCTGGCTTCGTCTGAACGGCTCAGCCGCGGCCATGACCGCCGTCTCCACAGACACCGGCACGGCCACTTTCGACAACAAGCAAGTGATCAACGTGCCGCACCTGCACACAAATGTGTTTGCCGATCTCACCGTTCCTCACCTGCGCAACCTTCACCTGATGCCTGGATGGAGCTATACCTCGCGCAAGGAAGCCACTCGTGACGATGCGGTGAGCGTGCCCAGCTACAACCTCTTCAACCTCGGCGTCCGCTACACGCCCGGCGGCGAGCGGGGCCGTGTCGCCTTCCACATTTACGCGGACAACATCGCCAACAAACACTACTGGTCCGACACCGGCGCCAGTTACGGCGACACATTTGTGTGGCTCGGCGCGCCACCAACCGTGCGCCTCGACGCCCACTACACGTTTTGAGCTGCTAGCTTTTCGCTCTTAGCATGATCCGCGACAGATTGAGAGAATGCGGGAGATGCAAACAGAATGAGTTCGGAAGCTTGAGGCTAAGAGCTAAAGGCTTAAAGCTTCACATGGATCGATGAGTCTAACGACCAAAGCGCACGGCATGGACGGCTCGTTGGTAGAGCCCGACTGGCCTCCGCTCACGCTCGCCGAGCTGCGCCCGCTTCTGGCCCAATTTCCCGAGCTGGGCGAACCCGCATACATCGTCTCCGCGAGCCCACGCCCATTTTCCGCGGCGGGAGTAGCCGCCACGCGAAGCGCCCGCGTCTTCATCAAGCGCCATCACCGAGCGGTGCGCGATCGAGAGGGTCTGCTCGAGGAGCACCGCTTTCTTTCCCATCTGCTCACGCATCGCGCGGCTGTTCCGCGCGTCCTTGCCTCCGCGACTGGTGAAACAGCCATCGAAGCCGGCCACTGGACCTACGAAGTGCACGAGATTCCGCCCGGCGTCGATCTCTATGAAGACGCCATCTCCTGGACGCCATTCCGCAGCGCTGGCCACGCGCATTCTGCAGGCGCTGCGCTTGCGCGTCTCCATGTAGCCGCGCAGATCTTCAACGCCCCGCCCCGCCGACCTCGGCCGCTCGTCGCCAGCTTCACTATTTTCGCCGCCTGCGATCCAGCCGTAGCGATGAAACGCTACCTCGCCGCTCGCTTCTCACTCGCCGCGCACAAGGCTGTCCAGGCCTGCGCCGAGCGATCGCTGGAGCTCCTGGCGCCCTTTCACGCCGAGCTCGCGCCGCTCCTACCCGCTCTCACCCCGCTCTGGACACACAACGACCTCCATGCTTCCAACCTCTTCTGGAGCGATGCGGGACCCAGCGCCGATCTCACGGCCCACGCCACCGCAATCATCGATTTCGGCCTCGCCGACCGCACCAACGCCGTGCATGACATCGCTCACGCGATCGAGCGCAATATCGTCGAGTGGCTCGCTCTCGTCAACGATCCCGCCCGTCCGGAGGACGTGCCCATTCATCTCGATCATCTCGATGCACTTCTCGATGGCTACGAATCCATTCGCCCCCTTTCGAGCGAGGAGTCGGCCGCTCTCACGCCCATGACGGCTCTCTGCCACGCCGAATTCGCTCTCTCTGAAGCAGACTACTTTCTCGGAGCTCTGCACTCGGAAAAGAAAGCGGCGATGGCTTATGACGGCTGGCTCGTTGGCCACGCCCGATGGTTCCACAGCCGACCGGGCCGCAAGCTGCTCGACGCGCTGCGCCGCCGGGCTGGCCGCAAAGACTTGCTTCGCGTCGCGCGACCGGAAAAGAAAGCGGCTCAGGCATGATCTCGACCGCCATCGCCGCCTACCTGACCGCGCATGGCCTGGAGCTCACGGGAGCCGTGACGGCGGCCTTCGGAATCTGGCTCACAACGCAGCGTCTCCTCATCTGCTGGCCCGTCACTCTTGTCTCTATCTTTCTTTACATGGTGGTTTTCTTCCGCGCGGGACTCTTCTCAGACGCATTGCTGCAGGTGTTCTTCGTCGTATTCACGTTCTATGGCTGGTGGCACTGGTGGCGTGGCGTGCGCGATGAAGGCGAAGTGCGCGTGGTCCCGTTACCGCTGCCAAACTTGGGTCTCGCTCTCGTTTTTGGCATGGCTGGAAGTTTTGTGTTAGGAACGCTGGCCAAGCGCCTTCATGCCGCGCTGCCCTATCTCGACGCCATGCTGATGAGCTACAGCTTAGTCGCCACATGGTGGCAGGCCCGCAAGCACATCGCGAATTGGTGGCTCTGGATTCTCGTCGATGCAATTTACGTCGGCGAATACATCTACAAGGACCTGTGGCCAACGGCACTGCTCTATGCGGCCTTTGTGCCTCTCGCCGTGCTTGGCCTGCGCGACTGGCGTCGCGCGGCAGCGGACGCTTAATTCGCCGCCTGCACCACATTCTTGAGCGGCTCGCCTTTCATATACCGCCGCAATTCGTCGGCCACGATGCGCAGCGCTCGCGGTGCAAACTGTGGTGTCGATCCGCCGATATGCGGGGTGAGAAGCAAGTTCGGGCAGCTCCACAGCGGATGCCCTTCGGGCAAGGGCTCAGGATCGGTCACGTCGAGCGCCGCGCGAATTCGCCCGCAATTGAGCACTTCCACCAGCGCATCCGTAACCACAATCGGCCCCCGAGCGGCATTCACCAGCAGCGCTCCCTGCCGCAGCAGCCCGAGTTGCCGCTTGCCGATAAGTCCGCGCGATTCCGCCGTCGACGGCAAAATCAATATCACTACATCCGCGCGCGGCAGCAGGGTGTCCAATTCGCTCACGGCGTGAACCTCGGGCTCGCTGCGTGCGCTTCGCGCCACGCGAAGCATCTCGACGGCAAACGGCTGCAGCATGCGCTCGATTTCCTTGCCGATCGCCCCGTACCCCACCAGCAGAACCTTCTTGCCCGTTAACTCTTCGGCGAGCACCGGCGGATACATTGCGCTCATGTTGCCGGTGATCATCGCATAATGTGCACTGGCCTCTATACGCCGCCTCCACACGCCGGACCGCTGAATGTCGAGGTACAACGGAAAGTACTTCAGCATGGTCAGAATGGCCGACAACGTCCATTCGGCAGTCGCGATGTTGTGCGCGCCCCGCGCATTGCAAATTGTCACGTGCGGTCCAACCGTCCCAGGAATCCACTCCGTTCCCGCCATCATCGCCAGCACCAGCCTGACGCCGTTCAGCCGCGGCCATGCGCGTATCGCCTTGGTGGAATAGGGATCGGGAATCCAGACCTCGATCTCCGCGTCATGATCCATCTTGTCCGATACGGGGATCAATTCGATTCCCTCCGGAAAATCGCGGAACAATTCAAAAGATAACGTGGCTGGGTATCCGACTCGCAGCATGCGGTTTCTTGCGCACGATAGGCGCTCGCTCCTCGATTCCATCCTATCCCAGGAATCGCCGCGCCCCGTCAATGCCGGCCTCGCTTATTGACGCTCGCGATGCCGGACGCAAACGGTTCACATCAGCGCGCCGCAAACTATTCCGAAACAGCCAAAAGGTTCAACCTCGGCCGAATTAGCGCCGCACCTGCTCCCCTCTCAGGCCTGATTCCCGAAAGCTCAGGGGCAGCCGCGTCACACCTCCAGCATCTCCGTGTATACCGCCATTCCCACTACGGCGTCGGCTCCGATCGCTTGCAACGCATCCACTTCCTGCTGGCTGCGGATGCCGCCGGCCACGATGAGTTGCCGCTGTGTCAGCTTCCGCAAGCGCGCGGCAGTTTCGATGGGAAAACCCTGCATCATTCCTTCGCCGTCAACATGTGTGTAGAGAAATGCCGCGGCACATGGCTCAAGTTGCGGGATCGCTTCGTCCGGCGTCAGCTCCACCTGTGCCTTCCATCCCTTCACGGCAATGCGGCCGTTCTTCGTGTCGATTCCGGCCACCACGCGCTCCGCGCCCACGCTGTCGACCAGTTCCGAAGCGAACGCCGTATCCACAGCGCCCTCCGCTGAAAAAAGCGCCGAGCCGATGATCACGCGCTTCGCTCCAGCTTCCAGCACACGTCGTGCGCACTCAACGGAATGAATGCCGCCGCCGGCCTGGCACGGCAGGCGCTTGGCGATCTGCTCCACCAAAGCGGAGTTGTCTCCCTGCCGCATCGCAGCGTCCAGATCGATCAACTGGACTAACGGAAATTTGGAAAACTTTTCGATCCAATATTCAAAATCGTCGAATGCAAGGCGGAGCTTCACGCCCCGCACAAGTTGCACAATGCGCCCGCCCATCAGATCAATCGAAGGAATCAGCATGGCAGCCTCACCGGTACGCCCACTTGCGCGAGTTCTTCCTTGAGCGAACGCGAGGTCGTTACGCCAAAGTGAAAGATGCTGGCCGCGAGCGCTGCATCGGCTCTTCCGCGCCCGAACACTTCGGCAAAGTGCCCTACCGTTCCCGCGCCGCCAGAGGCAATCACAGGAATGCCGACAGCCTCGCTCACCACCGCCGTCAATTCGCAATCAAAGCCTGCGCGGGTTCCGTCGGAGTCCATCGAAGTGAGCAGAATCTCGCCCGCGCCGCGCTGTTCCGCTTCGCGCGCCCACTCGACGACTGTTCGACCAACGGGGCGCCGGCCCCCCTGCACAAACACTTGCGCCTCGCGCACCGGATCTGCGGCCTCGGGATCGCGCCGCGCGTCGATCGCCACCACAACAGCCTGCGCGCCAAAGCTCGCGCCGATCGCGCTAATGAGCGCGGGATCGGCCAGCGCCGCGGAGTTAATGCTTACCTTGTCCGCGCCAGCCTCAAACACCTGTTCCGCGTCGCGCGCCGAGCGAATCCCTCCGCCCACGCAAAATGGCACGAACAGCTCGAGAGCCGTGCGCCGCACTGTATCGAGCAGAGTCTGGCGTCCCTCGTGCGTCGCAGTAATGTCCAGCAGCACAATCTCGTCGGCTCCCTCACGCGCATGCCTTGCCGCTTGCGTCGCTGGATCTCCCGCGTCAATTAGATCGACAAACTGCACGCCCTTTACCACGCGGCCAGCGTGCACGTCGAGGCAGGCGATGACGCGCTTGGTCAGCATGCGGCTTCCCTCGCCCGCCACGCGAGAAAATTGCGCAGAATCTTCAGCCCCGTCTCGCCCGATTTCTCCGGGTGAAACTGCGCGCCCATCACATTGTCGCGCTCGACGGCCGCTGCGAACGGTTCAATATACTGCGTCACTGCCGCGGTATCGGCGGTAACCGGGCCTTTGTACGAGTGCGTGAAGTAGACGAACTCGCCGGGCTCGACGCCCGCCAAGAGCCGCGAGCCTTTCCGTACTTCGAGCGAATTCCACCCAACGTGAGGCACTTTCTCCGTGCTTTCGGCAAAGTGCGAGCACGATTCGGGAAAATATCCAAGTCCCGCTTGCTGCGGCGCTTCCGTCGATCCTGCATAAAGCCACTGCATTCCGACGCAGATTCCCAGGAATGGCACGCCGCGCGCAATCGCGGCTCGGATCGTGCCTGTCAATCCCGTCGTGTCGAGCCGCTCGGTCGCTGCGAAGTGTCCTACTCCGGGCAGCACGATGCGCTCCGCCGACTCAACCAGCGACAGATCGCCATCCGTCACGAAAGTCTCCGCGCCTAGATGCCGCAATGTCTTCAGCACCGAGGTCAGATTGCCGGCTTTGTAATCGATGACCGTGACGCGCATCAGAGAAGCCCCTTCGTCGAGGGCAGCATCTTCCCGAGTTGTTTGTCGCGGGAACAGGCAACGCGCAGCGCACGCGCGAATGCCTTGAAGATGGCCTCGATCTTATGGTGATTAGACCGTCCGTACATCGTCTTCACGTGCACATTGGCTCGCGCCCCACGCGCAAAGCCTTCAAAAAAGTCGGTCACCAGCTCGGTCTGCAGATCGCCCACCAGCCGCGTGTGCACCTTCGTGTCGACAGCAAAGGCCGCACGCCCGCTCAAATCAACCGCTGCAATGGCGAGCGTCTCATCCATCGGCATCACGAAATAGCCGGCGCGCAGAATGCCGAGCTTGTCGCCGAGCGCCCGGTCAAACGCTTCGCCCAGCGCGATGCCAACGTCCTCCACGGTGTGGTGCTGATCGACATCCAGATCGCCTTTGCATGCTAGGTCGAGATCAAACGCTCCATGCCGCGTGAACAGCTCCAGCATGTGATCGAAGAAACGAATGCCGGTCGTGACTTTGTATTGGCCCTGCCCCTCGATGGTCAACTCGATCTCAATGCGCGTCTCGCTGGTGTTGCGCACGACGGTCGCCGAACGCGGACCCGCTTGCTTGGTTGCCGCTTTGGTCTTCTTCGTTTTCATCACTTCCTGCCTTCTGCGCGCAGTGCGGCCATCGCCAGGTTCAGCGGTGCGACAGCCTGCTTCATCTGCGCGCGTGTCCCGATGGTGATGCGCACGCGGCCATCGCAACCGGGATCGCTCGAGCGGTCACGAACCAGCACGCCGGCCTCGCGCATCAGGCGCACAAAATCCGCATGCTGCGCGCCAACCTCAACCAGAACGAAATTCGTCCGGCTCGGCCAGCGACGCACTCCCGCCGCATCGAGCGCCGCTTCAAACTCCGCACGCGCCGCCAGCACTTCGCTCACATACCAATCGAGGTACGCGGTATCTTCGAGCGCGGGCGGCAGGCAGGCAAGCGCCAGCGAGTTCACGCTGTAGGGCGAAAGCACGCGCCGCACCCAGCGCATCAATTCGGCTGGCCCGGCCAGCAGCCCCAGTCGCAATCCCGCCAGCCCGTAGGCTTTCGAGAATGTCCGCGCGACCACGAGGTTCGGCAATGCGCCCACGAGATCCATTACTGTCTCGCCGAAGAAATGAAAGTAGGCTTCGTCGACTAGCACGACTGCTTGCGGTGCGCGCCGCGCCAGTTCGAGGAGTTGCCCGCGTGCTGCCACCGAACCCGATGGGCTGTTTGGATTGGCAATCGCGATCACCTTCGTCCGCGGTGTAATGGCCGCCATCAGGCGTTCGAAGGGAAACTGCAAATCATCCGCAGTCTGCACCGTCACCACGTGTGCATCTGTCACCGAGGCGTAAACCTCATACATGGTGTATGTGGGAACTGGCATCAGAATTTCGTCGTCCGCTTCGAGAAACGTCTCGAAGAGCACATGAATCGCTTCATCCACGCCGTTGGTCAGCGCTACCTGTTCCGCGCGCAGGCCGAGGTGCGCGGCGACGATCGCCTCCACAGGCTCGCGTTCGGGATACCGCGTCAGCGCTGCCGCCGAAATCTGCGCCAGCGTCTCGCGCACTCTCGGCGAGCACTCCAGCGTATTCTCATTGAAGTCCAGCCGCATCGCATCTCGGCTGCCGAGCGGAGGGTGATACTCCTTCATCTGCTGCACGCGCGCGCGTGGCGCTGGTGTTGCAGTTGTCGTTGCGTCAGCCACGGGACCTCCTTTTGAGGCGCGTTCGAATCGCGTCTGCGTGGCCGAACAGCCCCTCGGCCTCGGCCAGCAGGGCAGCTTTAGGTCCCAACTTCTCGACACCCTTCGCCATGTACTGTTGCACGGTGATGAGCTTCACGAAGTCATTCACGCTCAATCCGCCGCGCACCCGCGCAGTGCCGCCCGTCGGCAGAGTGTGATTTGGACCGGAGATGTAGTCGCCCATGGGCTGCGCAGACCATCGGCCGACGAAGACCGATCCTGCGTTCTCGACCCAGGCCAAGTCGCTTGCCGCATCCACGGTCAAGTGTTCAGGCGCAATGCTATTTGTGATCCGTCGCGCCTCCTCCACAGAACCTGCCACAATCACCAGACCGTTGCGTTTGAGCGACTCGTGCGCCACGGCGTTGTTGGGGCTGCGCTGCTTCGCTTCTGCCATCACCGCCCGCGCCAACCTTTCGCTCGTCGTCACAAAGATCGCCAGCGCCTCAGGATCATGCTCCGCCTGCGCCACCAGATCGCTGGCAATGTCGGCTGCATTGCCGCGCTCACTGGTCACCATGATCTCTGTCGGTCCGGCGAGCATGTCGATGGCGCAGTCGAACGCGACGAGGCGCTTGGCCGCGGTCACATAGAGATTTCCCGGCCCCACAATTTTATCCACGCGCGGCAGACTTTCGGTACCGTAGGCCAGCGCCGCCACGGCGTGCGCGCCACCGAGACGATAGAACGCCTCGATCCCGAGCAAGTGCGCTGCAGCCAATGTCTCCTCCGCGGGCTTCGGCGAGACCACAACGATCCGCTTCACGCCTGCCACTTGCGCTGGAATCGCCGTCATCAACAAAGTCGAAGGCAGCGGATGCCGTCCGCTTGGCACATAGCACCCAACGGACCCGAGCGAACGCACAAGCTGGCCCGTCGTCAGCCCGTCGACCGTCGAGTCATTCCACGATCCTGGCATCTGCCGCTGCGCGAATCCGCGAATCTGGTCGGCAGCCATGGTGAGCGCATCGCGCAGAGCGGGATCGAGCGCCTTCCAAGCCGCCGCCATCTCTTCCCGTGTTACGCGCATCGCATTCGGCCCGACGAGGCCATCGAACTTCGCCGCGTAACGCAACAGCGCGCGGTCGCCGCGTTTGCGAACATCGGTCACAATCCGCTTCGCCGCGGGCAACACCGCGTCCAGCGCTGTTCCGCCGCGCTGCTCGAGGGCGGCCAGCGTCTCCGCCGCTTCCCCAGCGTATCGTCCTGTGGTCCGGATCAGCTTCATCGTTCGTCTCTCGTCACAGCACAACTTTATTCAGGGGATACTCCACAATTCCCGTCGCGCGCGCCGCTTTCAGCCGCGGGATCACGTCGCGGGCCACGCGCTCTTCCAGAATCGTATTCACCGCAACCCATTCCGAATCGCTCAATTGCGAAATGGTCGGCGAATTTAGCGACGGCAGCACGGCCAGCACACCCTCGAGATCGCCGCGCTTCACGTTGAGCATTAACCCGATCTGCGCCTGCGCGTCAATGGCGCCGCGCAACATGAGTGCGATCTGGTCGATCTTCTGCCGCTTCCATGCGTCGCCCAGAGCGGCTTTGCTCGCGATCAGGTGCGTCTCGCTCTCCATCACGGTGTCAATGATCTTCAGGTGATTGGCCTTGAGCGAGCTACCCGTTTCCGTCACTTCGACAATCGCGTCGGCAAGCATCGGCGGCTTCACCTCAGTCGCGCCCCAACTGAACTCCACCTTCACGCTCACTCCCTTCGAGGCAAAGTAGCGCTTGGTCACTTCTACCAGCTCAGTGGCGATAATCTTGCCTTCGAGATCTTCGGCTTTTTCATAACTGCTTGCCTCGGGCACGGCCAGAACCCAGCGCACCTTGCGCCGGCTTTGCTTGGCATAGGTCAGCGTCGTCACACTCGCGAGATCGAGGCCGCTTTCGACAACCCAATCGATGCCGGTTAAACCTGCATCGAGCACGCCGTGATCAACGTAGCGAGCCATCTCCTGCGCGCGAATCAGCATGCACTCGATGTCGCCATCGTCTATCGAAGGAAAATAGGAGCGGCCGTCCGCGTAAATGTTCCATCCTGCGCGCTTGAACAGCGCGATGGTCGCATCCTGCAGGCTGCCTTTGGGAATTCCGAGTCGAAGTTTGCTACCCACGGCTCACCTCCGCAGTCATCGCGATTGGCTTTGTAAAACAGCTCACTGTGCCCTCGTGGCAAACCAGGCCGTCGCCTTCCACTTCCACGCGAAATAGCAGCGTGTCATTGTCGCAGTCGGTCGCTGCCGAAACGATGCGCAGCCGGTTGCCGCTGGTCTCGCCCTTCATCCATAGCTTCTGGCGTGTGCGGCTCCAAAAGGTCACAAAGCCGGTCTCCTGCGTCCTGGCATAGCTGGCCGGATTCAAAAAACCCAGCATCAGCACCTCGCCGGTGCGCGAATCCTGCACGATTCCCGGCACCAGGCCATCCATTTTTTCAAAATCAATCGCCGCTGTCGTCTGGTTCATCTCTCATCCTGTCTTTGTCCCCCGGTTGGGGTTGAAGTTTCTCTCCAAACACGAAAAAACCCACCAGCGTCGTTCGCCGGCGGGCTTGAGTACTTCTTTTCGATCTCTCTGGCCGATTAGTTCAGGCCATGGCAGTCCGCCGGCATGGTTGTCCCATGGTGGTGGTGATGGCCGTGGTGGCGGAGGCTCTGCATCTCTTTTCAAGGTACGGGTAAAGCCCTTTTGGTGTCAAATGATCTGGTTGGCCTTCATGCGGGAATCCTGGAAAGGAGAATCCTGGCCCATGCGTTCGCCCGATCTGTCTCAAAGACCGCTTTCGTTTACCTGCGAGCGCGTGATGAGCGCGTCTCCCGATCTGCTTTTCCGCGCCTGGACGGAACAATTCGACCGCTGGTTTGCCGCGTCCGGCTCGGTCTCGATGCGGCCCGAAATCGGCGCGGCTTTCTTCTTCGAAACCGAATTCGAGGGCCAACGACATCCGCACTACGGACGCTTCCTTCGCCTCACGCGCCCCCAGCTTGTTGAGCTCACCTGGCTCACCGCTGCAACCAAGGGCGTGGAAACTCAAGTGACGGTCGAGCTGATTGCGGTAGCCGGCGGCACTCTGCTCCGCCTCACGCATGCGGGCTTTCCCGACGAGGTATCGAAGAAACGGCACGAGGACGCGTGGCCGCACGTGCTGGAGCACCTGGACAAATGCATGACGAGTTCAGCATGATCGGAGACTGAACCTGTGCGAGCTGGAAAGCAATTTGCGGCCATCCCTGTGCTCGCGGTCTGCATCGCTGCATTGGCGAACGGAGCATTCAGCCAATCACAGTCTGCCTCCCCGCAAGCATCAGCGAAGACAAGGTCCATTCCGCCGCCCGAGGCTCGCGTCGACATTAACCACGCCAGCGCAGCGGAACTCGCGAAGGTTCCAGGATTGACGCCGAGCTGGGCCGGACGCATCATCCGCTTCAGGCCCTACCGAACCAAGCAAGACCTGCTGGATCACGGCGTGCTTCCGAGCGATGTCTACGACCGCATCAAGGAGTACATCATTGCTCACCGAGACGAGCAATAGCTTTCGACCGCAGGTCAGATCCGGCCTTTATTTCGCAGCGACCTACTTTTTCCAAATCCACAAACATTCTCTTCGTGCCTGCATTGCGGCCATTACACTGTTCACTAACAGGAGGGACTCCTTATGCAAACCCGGATTCTGGGCACCACTATGCCGGTGCTCGAAGTGCTGCTCGATCCCAACGAGAGCGTGTTTTCAGAGAGCGGAGAGCTCTCGTGGATGACTGCGAGTGTGCAGATGACGACGCACACGCAGGCGGGCGGGGGTGGGGGATTCTTCGGCGTCGTCAAGCGCGTGGCCGGCGGCGGCAGCATCTTCATGACCGAGTACCGCGCCATCCAGTACCAGGGCTCCGTGTCGTTTGCCACCAGGGTGCCGGGGCACATCGTGCCAGTGCAGCTTGGGCAGGGGCCGGAATACATGGTGCACCGGCACGGATTCCTGTGCGCCACGCCGCAGGTGACGATCTCGGTCGGTTTCCAGCAGTCGCTCGGGGCGGGCATCTTCGGCGGCAGCGGATTCCTGCTGCAAAAGGTGGGCGGCGTGGGCACGGCGTGGATCGAGCTTTCCGGCGAGCTGATCCAGAAGGATCTCGCGCCCGGCGAGATCCTGTTTGTGCATCCGGGCCATGTGGGCGCGTTCCAATCCTCGGTCGGTTTCCAGATCACTACGGTTCCGGGAATCAAGAACATGATCTTCGGCGGCGACGGTATCTTTCTGGCGCGAATGGTCGGTCCGGGCACGATCTGGCTGCAAACGCTGCCCATCTCGCGGCTGGCGATGCAGATCTACGAGTATTTGCCGCATCCCGAAGCGGCGCAGGCGCCGGCAGCCGGACTTCTTGGCGGAATCGTTGGGGGAATTATCAGTGGACAGTGAGCAAGAAGCAGTGGTTAGTGATTAGTGATTAGTGGTTAGTGAACGACAAACATAAGACGGGAAGCGGCAGACAGAAGACAGCATCCGTGGACGGTGGGCGGTGAACGGTGGGCAGTGAACAGTGGCCAGCGCGCAGTGAACCATCATCGCTGCGCACGAGCCCGGCATGTAAGGATTGCCTGATATGAATCAATCCGCGCAGAGCAAGCAAAACGTTCGCGGACACATCCTGTTCTTCTTCGCCGTGGCGCTGGCCCTCTACGTGGCGTGGCTGATCCGCGGCATGCTGGCGCTGCTTTACATCTCGGCGCTGTTTGCCGTGGTGCTCTCGCCGATTGTGCAGGCCACCTCGCGGATCCACATCGGCCGCTGGAAGCCGTTCCACGGATCGACGGCTATTCTCATTCTTCTGCTGGCCGTGGCCGGCGCGTTCGCGGTGTTCGGATTTTTCGCTTTGCCGCCGGTCATCAACGACCTGCAATCGCTGGCCGGTGAGTTGCCGGCTCGGCTGCCCGCAATCCTGGACAAGATTAAAGAAGTCCCCTACGCCGATCGCATTGACGCCGCCGATGTCATCTCCTGGGTTCAGCGCTGGCTCAGCGGCGGGGCGGCTTACCTGCTTTTCTCGTTCAAGGCGTGGGCGGGCGTGCTGGTCGAGGTGATCGCCGGCTTTGTGCTCACGCTCTACTTCATTCTCGAGGGCGACGGCGCGTACCGCTGGTTCCTTTCGTTCGTGCCAACAGCGCCGCGGCATCGACTGGACGCTACGCTGAGGCGCGCAGCCGGCCGCATGGAGAAGTGGCTGGTCGGCCAGTTGAGCCTGATGCTGATCCTGGGAACAGTGAGCACCATCATTTACCTATTGCTTGGCGTGCGCTACGCCTACGTGCTCGGCGTGCTTACCGGCCTGCTGAATCTGATTCCGGTTCTGGGTGCAGCGGTTTCGGTTGTGCTGGCGATGCTGGTGGCGGCGATCGACAGTTGGGGCCGCGTGCTCGGCGTTGCCATTTTCTTTGTCGTGTACCTGCAAATTGAAAACTCCTGGCTGATTCCGCGCATCATGCGGAGCCGCGTCCAACTGCCGGCGCTGGCGATCTTCCTTTCTCTGCTGCTCGGCTCGGCAATCGGCGGCATTGCCGGCGCGATGGTCGCGATTCCGACGGCCGTTCTGGTAAGCGTGCTGGTCGAGGAGTATCTGGTCAAGAAGAACGACGCGTAAGGCAGCGGAGCTGGCGGAGTTAGCAAGTCAGCAAGTCAGCAAGTTAGCGAGTCATCACGTCAGCTAGCTCGCAGCGACCAGTTTTCAGCGATTTTCAGAAATCGATTGTTTTTCGGCGATTTCCAGAAGCCGGTTTTCAACGACTAATTCTCCGCTATCCGTTTCCTTTTGAGTGATTTGGACATCCATTCACGGTTTTTTCTTCTGCACGTTCTGCACGAAAAAAGTTCACAGTTTCTGTGAAACTGTGTGACAAGTGGCTGTAAGGCTCTCATTCCAAAGGCTCCACAGTTTCACAGTTTCACAGTTTCACAAAACGGCATGGGGGGTGGGGTAAAGGCAGTGGTCAGTGAGCATTGGTCAGTGGTCAGAAAGACGAAAGATTGAGGGGGCGCCCAGCTCTCAAAGAGGAGACACCCTGTTTTTGTTCTCTAGTTAAGGGTAGCGGAATCGGGGAATTAATCGGCAAAGTTGGCGAAAGCATTTTGCGGAATGTTTTCAATGGGATGGGGGAAGCAGAGATCGCAGAGGGGCTTGACATCACGAATCGCGCCGGTGGCCGGTCAGGGCGACTGGTGGTAGAGGGCTCATTCAGGGCCGTTTACGCTTTCGCCAACTGGAGATGGCAAAGTATGTCCAGCACCCGAAAATCGCGCCAATGTATCCGCTAATGAAGCGCAAACCCGACATCCCAGTAGAGCTTGTAATGGGCGGTTGCCAGAATTGCGATGACGGTCAATTTCTGACCGGCTGCGACGGTAAACGGAGTGGACCGCAGCGGCGTCGAAGGTATTCGCGGACGGCTGGGTCCCTCTCGAGGCCAATCGCCAGTTGATATGCGTGTCGCGCCGCATCATGCGATCCGGTGCGGCCCAGCAGGTTCGCGCGAGCGGCCCAATAGG
>JBEKWT010000015.1:0-20779 GCA_049512795.1 Occallatibacter sp. | reverse complement strand
TTGCATCTTGCGAATCTTGCGCAGATTCAGGCTGCGCTTCAGCGCGCTCATGCGAAAGAGGAAGACGACGCCGTCCAGGTGGTCGATCTCGTGCTGGAAGGCGCGTGCGAGCAGTTCTTCGCCGTCCATCTCGAACCATTTGCCTTTCTCGTCCTGGGCGCGGATGCGAACCTTGGCGGCGCGAACGACCTTCTCGCGGATCTCGGGAAAGCTTAGGCAGCCTTCTTCTTCGTACTGCCTGCCCTCGCTGAGGATGATCTCAGGATTGATGAGCACCAGCTTCTTCGCGGGATCCTTGCCCATGCTGAGGTCGATGACTGTGACGCGTTTGGAGACGCCGACCTGTGGCGCGGCCAGGCCGATGCCCTGCGAGGCGTAGGTCGTCTCGAACATGTCCGCCACGAACTTGCGCAATTCGGCGTTGAATTCGGTGACCGGCTCGCCGGGCTGCTCCAGCACCGGCTCAGGATATTTCACAATCGTCAGAATCATCGCTGCCGCTAAAAACTCCGTATCTGTTCGATGTAACCGTCGAAATTCCTTTTCAACTCCGTCAATGAGTCACCGCCGAACTTTTCGTGAGCCAGATTGGCGAGGACGAGAGCGACCATCGCCTCAGCGGCCACGCCTGCGGCCGGGACAACGCAAATGTCGCTGCGCTCGTAGCTTGCGCTGGTGGGCTCGCGCGTGTCAAAACGCACCGATTCGAGGGGCTGGCGAAGCGTGGAGATGGGCTTCAAGTAGCCGCGGACGACGATGTCTTCGCCGTTGGAGACGCCGCCCTCGATTCCGCCGGCGTTGTTATGCGGGCGGGTGAATCGTGTGGGCTTTCCGGGCGGATTCTCGCTCGCGTAGTGAATGGGATCGTGGACGCGCGAGCCGAAGGTTGCGGCGGCGGCGACTCCGCGGCCGATTTCTACGGCCTTGACGGCTTGCAGGCTCATCACCGCCCAGGCAAGCTGGCCGTCGAGGCGTTCATCCCAGTTGGCGTAGGAGCCGAGGCCGGCGGGAACCGCGTGGGCGACAACTTCAAAGATGCCGTTCACAGTGTCGCCAGCCTTGGACGCGGCGTCGACTTCGTCTTTCATCCGGGCTTCGGCGGCGGGATCGACGCAGGCGAGAACGACTTCTTCCTTTGTCGCGAGGGCAGCGATTTCTTCCCACGATGGGTCGCCTTCCAGCTCGACGCTGCCCACGCGAACGACGTGGCTTGCGACTTCGACCCCCAGGCTGCGCAGCAGCAGCTTGGCGAAGGCCCCGGCGGCAACGCGAGCGGCGGACTCGCGCGCAGATGCGCGCTCAAGGACGTAACGAGCGTCGGGGAAGTTGAATTTGAGTGCGCCGGCAAGGTCAGCGTGGCCGGGCCGAGGCGAAGTGACAGCGCGATGTTTGGCGGGATCGCCGGTCTCGACAGGCAGCTTCTCCTGCCAGTTCTTCCAGTCGCGATTGATGAGCTGAATGGCGATGGGTGAGCCGATGGTCTTGCCGTGGCGCACGCCGGAGAGGATGTGAGCCTGATCGGTTTCGATCTTCATGCGGCCGCCGCGGCCGTAGCCCTGCTGGCGCCGCCAAAGCTCGCGGTTTACGAATTCGAGGTCGACAGGAACGCCAGCGGGAATTCCGGAGACCAGAGCAATGAGAGCCTCGCCGTGGGATTCACCGGCTGTGGAGAAGCGGATCATACAGATTCGATTGTAAATGCGCGCAGGCGTGGAACCATCTTTTGAGGAAGCCCCGCAGTTCACCTGGCGGCCGCAACCAGACATCGGCGGCGGTGGAACGAATCTGGCGGCGAACGAGCACGCCGAGCCCGCGACCCTTGACGGCACGAAACGCCGATTCGTCGGTCAGGTCATCGCCCAGATACGCAGTGGGGTGCGGGGCGGAAAGCGGGTTGGGGCCGGCAGTCTCTTCGAGAATCGCGGTGACCGCTCCGCCTTTATCGCGGCCCGAGCGCAACTCGAGACCGGCTTCAAATTCAAGCAAATTCAGGCCGTCCATTTGGGCGAGAGGCTCGAAGAGGGAACGGGTGCGTCTTTCGATGACCTTGGCACGCGCGGGAGAAACGCCGCGCCAATGCATGACGACGGCGTTAGGCTTTACTTCGATCAGGCCGCCGGTTGAGCTGCTGCGAAGCCGTGCGGGGAGCGTTTCGAGTGTGGAGCGGGTTGCGGGCGAGAGCTCATCGAACTCGCGGCCGCCGTCGGCGTGGAGGCGCTCGGCGCCGTGCAATCCCCAGATCTCGGGCGTGGGTTCGACGCTGAGCAGGGGAAGGATTTCAGCAGCGGGGCGTCCGGTAACGACGATCATCCGGGTCCGGCCCTGATTCTGGATGCGCGTGAGTAACTCTCGCACGCCGGCCCAGGGGCGCGCCTGAAAGCGGTCGACGCGAAAAGGCGCCAACGTCCCGTCGTAGTCGAGCAGCAATAAAGGCTTGGCTGCGCCCGTGAAGGCGCGAAAGAATTCGTCCAGCTTCGCTCGTCCGTCGTTCCTCAATCGAAGCTCGCTTTCAGGGGGCTCGCTTTCATGCCAGTTTTTCGGCCCGGATCCCCGCTTCGCGCACGATGGATGGCGCGAGACGTGCCGGCTCCAATCCTTCCGAGGGCTCCAGGCGCAACTCACGGAGGTCGCCCAGCACCTTTGCCGCCCACATATAAATGTTGTATTCCATCACCTGGCGCCGCATCCGTTCCATGCGTTCGCGGCGCTCCTCACGGCTCATCTCCAGGCCGGTGTGGATGGCCTCGGCGACGCCGACGACGTCGTAAGGATTGATGAGCAGAGCGTCGCGCAGTTCAACAGCAGCACCGGTAAACTTGCTCAGCACGAGCACACCGTCTTCGTCGTCGCGCGCGGCCACGAATTCCTTGGCGACAAGGTTCATGCCATCGTGGAGCGAAGTGACCAGGCAAATGTCGGCGGCGCGGTACCACTGATTGACTTCCTGGTGATCGCACTGGCGATCGATAAGAACGATGGGCCTCCAATGCGCGGTTTGAAAGCGGGAGTTGATTCGTTCGACTGTCTCCTCGACACGATGCCGGAGATCAACGTAGCTGGGGATGCGCGTGCGGCTGGGCGCGGCGATCTGGACCATCGTGAGGCGCTCACGATGCCAGGGGTGGTCTTCGAGGAGTTGGCCGACGGCCTCAAGGCGCTCGACGATTCCCTTGGTGTAGTCGAGCCGGTCAACACCGAGAAGCAGGGACTCCGCGCGAACTCCGAACTCACTCAACAGGCGATGGCGCGCGGCGGAGCTCTCATTCGCCATTGTTTCAGCGTCCCAGGTTGAAGCGGGCCGCATGGCTTCGTCGAACGCGACGCTGACCGGGTAAGAACGAATTACGCTGGCGTGCCCATGGCGGAGGACGGACATGCGGTCGCGGTCCGTGCGGGCTTCGAAGGCGCGGTCGACAGTGGCGAGGAAGTTGTGGCAGTGAAGAGGAATGTGAAAGCCGATGAGGTCAGCGCCAAGCAGGCCATCGAGCAACTCGGACTGCCAGGGACAGATTCCAAATGCCTCAGGGTTGGGCCAGGGAATATGCCAGAAGATCGCGACACGCGCATCGGGCCGCTCCTGCTTGATAAGGCGCGGCAGCAAAGCCAGATGGTAGTCCTGCACAAAGACGACCGGCTCCGGACTGTCCTGCATCTCCTCAAGCAGCGCGTTCGCGAAGCGCTGGTTCACCAGTTGATAGGACTCCCAATCCGCGGCACGAAAGATGGGTCGCGTATGCGCGATGTGACAAAGCGGCCACAGCCCCTCGTTGGAAAAGCCTTCGTAGTAGCGCGTCTCCTCTTCTTCTGAGAGCCACACCCGGCGGAGGGTGTAACGCGGATCATCGGGCGGGACGCGCAGGCGATCGAATTCGTCTACGGTGGTTGCATCCGCGTCGCCGCTGGCAGAAGCTACCCAAACGCCGTCACAGGCGCGCAGAACAGGTTCAAGGGCCGTGACCAGGCCGCTGGGCGGCACCACGCAGACAGTTTCGCGCCCCCGCCGGACGTGCATGTATGGCTCGCGATTCGAGACCACGAAGATCTTGCTGGAGCCGGCACGGTTGCGAATGTGCACCGCGAGCCGCTCGGCGGTCCAAAGGTGCGCGCCGGCCTCGCGCAGGCGGGCCTCAGCGGCAGCGGCAGCGCGCGCCGCTCTCAGGCTTTCAGCCATTGTCTCCACCTCGCGCGCCAGCGGCGAAAACAGGTGGAGCTCCTTCAGGTCCGGCGCTGCAGATTTTTCCGAGTGGCCCATTCGCAGGAGCCGCACCCGTTCTGCAACGCGGGTCATTGGCCGAAGGAGGAACCAGCGAACCATAAGGAGCGTGATGGCCACGATCACGACGACAAACCCAACGATGCGCCAAAAGCTTCGCTGCCACAGGGCGATGCCTTCGGAGCGGATAAAGCTGGCATCCACCACAATTGCCAGCGCGCCCTGCAATTGGGTTCCGTTTTGGATGGGAAAGGCCTCTAGTAGCCATTGCCTCTGGCCGGCGTGGCCGAATGCACCGGCCTCGACGCCTCGCTGCAACGATTTCTCAACCACTCCCTGGCCCAGCGCGCCCATCACGTCGGGCGGACCGCTGCCAGCGAGAAGATTTCCGTGCGCGTTGTAGATTGCGAGTCCGAGCGCGCCGGTTCCGTTCTTGAGAAGCTGCGCCAGGCCGGGAAGAGCGGAGGGATCAGCGGTGGAAAGCGCGCTGCGCACATCCGGCACAATGCTCAAGCCCGTCAAAGTGGTGCGGCGCTCCAGATCCTCGCGCAAGCTATGCCGGTGGGATAAGACCTCAAAATATGTGGAGGCAAGCGAGACCAGCGTCACACTCGCGATCAGAGCAAGGATCAAGCGCACGCGGAACAGATGCATCGTGACCTCCCGATAGAGAGTTAGATGCGCTCCACAGCGATTCAAAGACCTTGCAAAGCCGATCAAGCGACCCAAAACAGCTATTTGTTGAGAGCAAAGCTACTTAGACTCGGCAAATAGTTTTCAAAAGCGGATGAATTTCGGATCGCATAGGATCGACTCGGCGAAGGTCCGAAGTTTTAACCCTGCCTGTTCCATGCGCTATCCTGTCCACTGAAGCGCACAACGTTTTCATCCCACAGACCGGCACCCCATGGCTACAACCGCAATTGACCGCACTGCCAAACAAATCGTGCTCGCCGTGCAGGATTATTCCCTGTTCGCGTGGCGTGCAGTGCTCAATCTCTTCCGGCCTCCGGTCTACTGGACCGACTTCCTGATGCAATCCGACATCATTGGTGTCGGGTCGCTGCCCATCGTCATCCTTTCCGGCTTTTTTACCGGCGGCGTGCTTGCTCTGCAGTCCGCAGCCACACTGTCAGAGTTTGGCGCCACGGCAGTCACGGGCCAATTCGTCGGCCTCACCATGATCCGTGAACTTGGCCCGGTGCTCACCGGCATTATGGTGGCCGGCCGCAATGCATCTTCAATGGCCAGCGAACTGGGTTCCATGGTGGTGACCGAGCAGATTGATGCGATGCGCGCCCTGGGCGTGGACCCGCTGCGCAAGCTGGCGACTCCGCGCATTTTTTCCAGCATCGCCATGCTGCTGCTGTTGACGATTGTGGCCGACGCTTTCGGCATCCTCGGCGGCGCCGCAGTGACGGTTTTTATCAGTCATCAGAACGGCACTCAGTACCTGAACTCGGCCTACGAGCATCTTCGCTATTCCGACATCATCCAGGGCCTGGTCAAGCCTCTGTTCTTCGGCTACCTTCTCGGCTCCATCGGCTGTTTTTACGGCATGAGAACGACCGGCGGCACCGAGGGCGTTGGCCGCTCGACGATTTCGGCGGTGGTGACTTCATCGGTGCTGATTATCGCCGTTGATTTCGTGATCACCCACATCCTGCTCACAATTTTCCCCACATGAGCGACACTTCAATTTCCGCTGCTGCACCACTGGCGGGTGAGCAGGAAGCCGGGCCCGTGGTTGCGCTCCGCGGCGTTTCAGTGGACTTCGATGGCCCGCCGGTGCTTGAGGACATCGGCTTTTCCGTGGCCCCCGGGGAGACGCGAGTGCTGCTCGGTCCCGCCGGCGTGGGCAAAAGCGTCCTGCTCAAACTGATTATTGGGCTGCTTCGCCCGCGGTTGGGAACGCTCCATCTCTTCGGTGAGGACATCTCCCGCCTGCCGGAGGAACGCCTCTTTCCTTTGCGCGCGCGCGCCGGCATGGTCTTTCAGGAAAGCGCGCTCTTCGACTCGCTTACGGTGCGCGACAACGTTGGCTACCAACTCATTCAGGAAGTCGTACCCGACGATGAGATCGACAGTCGAGTCCGTGAGGCGCTGAGTTTTGTCGGCCTGGAAGAGACCTTCAGCCAGTATCCGGCGAGCCTTTCGGGAGGCATGAAGCGGCGCGTGGCCATCGCGCGGGCCCTCATCCACCATCCGGAGCTGATCCTGTACGACTCGCCAACTGGAGGCCTGGATCCGGTGACGTCCACCACCATCATCGAGCTCATCGTGAAGCAGCGCGACGTGCACGCGACCCCGGCCCTGCTGGTCACTCACCGCCTGCAGGACGCCTTTACGCTGTGCAATCACCGATTCGATGCCGAGCAGAATTGTATGGTTCCGCTTCCCGCGGGTGAGACGAACTCCAATACGACTTTTCTAATGCTCGAAGAGGGACGACTCATTCTCGATGGTTCCCTTCACGAACTTCTTCACACCGACAACAAGTTTGTCCGCGAATTCCTGGAATAGGCGGGGAGCAGGGAGCAGGCAGGAGGGAATAGCTTTCGGCTCTCAGCTTTCAGCCGTCAACGTGTTCTTGCCGGTTTTCTACGCCTGATTCTTTGATTTCCAGCTACAATTTGAGGCGTGACCGCGAGTCTCTTCGATCTTTACAAGATCGGCGTGGGCCCCTCGAGTTCGCATACCATGGGGCCGATGCGCGCGGCTTGCCGATTCGCGCGGAGCCTCGAAACCGCCGGCTTGCTTGACCGTACCGTGCGAGTGCAAGCGGATTTGTATGGCTCGCTGGCACTAACCGGCCTTGGCCACGGAACCGACCGCGCCATCCTCCTCGGCCTGGCGGGAAATGAACCCGCTGCAATCGATCCCGCATCGATTGAGTCCACAGTCGAAGCGATTCGCGCCTCCAGGCGAATTGAGCTAGCGGGCAAGCGTTGGATCGAATTCGATGAGCCCCGCGACTCGATTTTTCACCGCGACCAAATGTTTCCTCCCGGTGCGCTCACGCGGCACCCCAACGGTGTGCGTTTCACCGCCTTCGATGGAAGCGGCGCGGTGCTTGCCGAGCGCACATTCTTTTCCATTGGCGGTGGATTCATCGTTGAGGACGGAATCGACGAGAAGGCTGCGGCTGAATCGGACGATCGCCTCCCTTACCCGTTTCATAGCGCGGCGGAACTGCTTGAAACGGCCCGGGCGCACTCGCTCTCGATCGACCGCGTGATGCTGGCTAACGAGTGCGAGCGGCTGCGCGCCGCTGCCCCCAACGCAACCGCGGAAGCAATCCAAGGGCGCGTCCATTCCGGCATCGAAGCGATTTGGCAAACCATGCAGGCGTGCGCCGAGCGCGGCATGGCTGCGGAAGGCATTCTGCCCGGCGGCCTGGAAGTTCGTCGTCGCGCACGGCGTTTGGCCGAGCGGCTGCGCGCACGGGACGCAAGCGGACAACCAGGTGATCCGCTGGCCCCGCTCGACTGGGTTGCGGTCTACGCCATGGCGGTGAACGAAGAGAATGCAGCAGGCGGCCGCGTGGTCACCGCGCCGACCAATGGAGCCGCCGGGGTGATTCCCGCGGTGGCCCTTTACTATCGGCGCTTTGTTCCCGCATCGGACGACGAAGGCATCTTTCGTTTCTTTCTCACTTCCGCGGCGATCGGCGTGCTTTACAAGGAGAACGCATCGATTAGCGGCGCAGAGGTCGGCTGCCAGGGCGAAGTCGGCGTCGCCTGCTCGATGGCGGCCGCGGGACTGACTTCGGCGCTGGGCGGCAACGACGGCGAGATCGAGCACTCCGCTGAAATCGCGATGGAACACAATCTGGGCATGACGTGCGACCCCATCGGAGGGCTGGTGCAGATTCCCTGCATCGAGCGCAATGCCGTGGGCGCCGCGAAGGCCGTGCAGGCTTCGCGACTGGCTCTCAACGAACCTGAGGGCCACAAGGTCTCACTCGACCAGGTGATCCGCACCATGTACCTCACGGGCCTCGATATGCAATCTCGCTACAAGGAGACGAGCCTCGCGGGCCTGGCGCTGAATGTGATCGAGTGTTGAGCACAGCATCGAACTGCGCCGCGCATTGCGCTTCTCACTTCATGCGCACGTTCATCGAATGCAATGCGATCGCGCACGGATTTCCATTCGCGCTTCGAATTTCTGCTCCGGATTCTCTTCGAACCTCGATTCGCGAGGGGATTGCTGTTGATCTTTTTTTCACTATGACGTCGTTTTTTTCTTGACATCGATGTCTCATGAATCTATACCTTTTTCAACTGCAGTTTCTAATTGCAGAATCGATGCAACCCATCGAAAAGGGAGAATAGGCAAATGGCAACCAAGAAAGCAGCCAAGAAACCAGCGAAGAAAGCAAAGAAGACCGCCAAGAAGGCCGCGAAGAAAAAGTAACGGTCTGAACAACCCAAAAGGCAACACTCTAGGGGGACGCTCAAAAGCGTTCCCCTTAGTGTTTTGGGCGGAGAAAAATCCGCGCACCGCGAAAGGCCGATGCGCCGTACGATGAAATCGCTAAAATCCGCTCTGGGCGCGGTGATTGAACCTATTCGACCGATTTTGGAGTTCGCCTCTCAAACGCGCGACGCCGTACACTTTAGAGAAAGAGAGGGCCTGCACCATGACGCGCCGACGCTGGATTGCCGAGCATTGGGATGAAGCAACCGCTACGATCGCGGGCGCGCAAGCCGAACATTTGGCGCGCGTGCTGCGCGCGCAACCCGGCATGGAGGCGGATGTTGTGGCGGGCGGCCACGTGTTTCATGCGGAGGTTGCAGCAGTCACGCTGGCGGGAGAAGAGAGCGAAGTTCGCTTTAACCTCGCCGGAGAACTCCTGGCGGACCCCGCACTGCCCGTTACTTTAGTGGTAGCCGTTTACAAGTTCGATCGGATGGAGTGGGCGATCGAAAAGGCGACCGAACTGGGGGTTGCGGCGATTGTGCCGGTGATTGCGCGAAGAACGGAGAAGCACATCGCCCAGGCGGCAGAGAAGCGCGCGGAGCGCTGGCGGCGCATCGTGCGCGAAGCATCGCAACAGGCTCGCCGCTCCGATGAGCCGGTGATTCACGAGCCTGTCGACCTGTCAGCGCGCGTGCGGGCCGCATCCACAGCGACGCGCATCGTGCTCGCTGAGCAGGAGCGCACCACCACGCTGCGCCACGCGATCGAGGAAGCCATCGCCGCGGCCAAAGAGGAAATGCCCACGCTAGAGATTGCCATCGGACCCGAGGGCGGATGGGCTCCAGCGGAAGAAGCTCTCTTCGACGCCAATGGCTGGCGCGCCGCGTCGCTCGGCCCGCGTATTCTGCGCGCCGAGACTGCGGCCATTGCCGCGCTGGCCGTCGTTGCCTCCTGCCTGGAGTGATGGTGACGGCTTGAAAATCGAAAGCGGACGATTTCCGGCTCGGACAGTTTCGCTCGTTGTGGAAAAGCCGTTACAAACTATCAAGACGCGCGCAGAGTCTCACAAATGCGCGAAACGCAGCAGCAGACCTGCGAGCACTGCACCAGCGAGGTCGCCGACGATGGGAATTGGCGCGTAGCTCCAATTCGACCCGCCCTTGCCGGGAATGGGCAGCAGCGCGTGGACGATTCGCGGGCCCAGATCGCGCGCGGGGTTGATCGCATAGCCGGTGGTGCCGCCGAGCGAAAGCCCGATTCCCCACACCAAACTGCCGACGAGCCACGGACCCAATCCTGCCGCGGGTCCGTTCATCGCCACTCCGTGCGAGAAGATGGCAGCCGCAATCACGACAAGCACTGCTGTGCCCAACATCTCGCTGAAGATGTTTGCCAATGGGCTGCGCACCGCGGCATTGGTGCAGAAGACGCCCAGCTTCGCGGCAGGATCGGGAGTGAGACGCCAGTGCGGCGCGTAGTGGAGGGCCACCAATGCAGCGCCGGCCATAGCGCCCAGGAGTTGGGCAGACCAGTAGACGGGGAGCTGCGCGTAGTCTCCGGTGACGACCGCGCCGGCAAGCGTGATTGCGGGGTTCAGGTTAGCGTTGGGACTGCCGAAGGCCTGCGCCACCATGACGCCGCACAGCACGCCCAGAGCCCACCCGGTTGTGATCACCATCCAGCCTGAGTCTGCAGCATAGGACTTGCGCAGCGTTACACCAGCATTGACACCGTCGCCCAGCAGCACCAGAACCAGCGTGCCCATGAACTCGCCAAACCAGATTGAATGCATCAGATCTTCCTTTTGGGGTCTACTTTGCCAGACGAGCGCAGACCCCGGACCATCACATCGCGCAACCGGGAACTCCACTGGAGGAACTAAAGCATTGTCCATCGCCGGACATGCGATCGCCAAGTCCAGCCGCGCCAGCGAACACCTGAGCGCGAGTGAGTAGCATCGCTGTACCATGAGAGTCGATGGGGAGAGGCGACGGGCATCGGCACGTGCAAACGAGGATCAAGAAGATCATCGGCACATTCGGCGCATGGGCCGCTCTGACGGGAGCATGGGGTATGGCACAGCAGCCACAGGCCCGGCACTGGGCCATCGTTGTGCATGGCGGCGCGGGCGACATCGACCGCACGGAATTGGGTCCGGAACGTGACAAGGCCTATCGCGAGGCACTGAGTGAGGCTGTGAAGGCTGGAGCCGCGGTGCTTGATCGCGGAGGCTCGGCGCTCGATGCGGTTGAGGCAGCCGTGCGCATGATGGAGGACGATTCGCACTTCAACGCGGCGCGCGGAGCGGTGTTTACCTCGGCAGGAACGACGGAGCTCGACGCCGCCATTATGGATGGGGCGACTTTGCGCGCGGGGGCGGTGGCCGATGTGGCTCATACGCGATACCCAATTACCCTGGCGCGGGCGGTAATGGAGAAGACGCAATACGTTTTCCTCGTCGGCCCTGGCGCCGATGCGTTTTCGCTCGAGGCCGGAATGGAGCAGGAAGACGCAGCCTACTTTTTCACGGAGAGCCGCTGGCAGTCGCTGGTGAAGCAACTGCAGAAGGATGGCAAGCCGATTCCGCCGCGCCCGGCAGGCGCGCCGCCGCCGGACCAGGCCGTGCCGGTGGCGCAATTGGAAGAAGCAGCGGACACGCATCGCTATGGGACCGTGGGCGTGGTGGCGCTCGACCGCAGTGGCAACATCGCCGCCGGAACATCGACGGGCGGCCTGCAGGGCAAAATGCCGGGCCGCGTAGGCGACTCGCCACTAATCGGCGCCGGCACATACGCGTCGAATCAATCGTGCGCGGCGTCGGGAACCGGCGTCGGCGAATACTTTATCCGCTACACCGTCGCGCGCGAGATCTGCGCCTTGGTTCAGTACAAGGGCTTCACGTTGCAACAGGCCGCCGACGAAGTCATCCACAAGCAACTCGCGCCCATTCACGGCGACGGCGGCGTGATCGCGATTGCGCCCGACGGACAGCTTGCGTGGAGTTTCAATACGTCCGGGATGTTTCGAGCGCGGCAGGTGGAAGGCGGGCATGTCGAGGTGCAGATTTACAACGATGAGCCGTAATTGTTTCGGCACGGGCGGCAGTGAAAACAATAGAATCGTAATATGCCGACAGTTTTTCGAGAACGCGGTTTCCGGTTCTTCTTTTATTCAAACGAGGGCTCTCCTCGTGAGCCGGTGCATATTCACGTCGAGAAGGGCGACTCGGAAGCGAAGTTCTGGTTGGAGCCGGAGATTCGTATGGCCTACAATGATGGTTACGACCCTCGAACACTCCGAGAACTGCTGGAGATTGTGGCGGCAAATAGGGACCGAATCAAGAGGGCATGGGATGAGTTCTTCGGTTAGTGCAAAGAGAGTAAGATTCGACCCCGATTGCATGTGGGTCGATTTGAGCGACGGCCGGACGATCGGAGTCCCGCTGGCGTGGTTTCCGCGTTTGCTGCGTGGCACCGCAAAGCAGCGCAAGCAAGTGAGGATCAGCCGGCGCGGCCTGCACTGGGAGGCGCTGGACGAGGACATCTCCGTCGCCGGTCTTCTTACCGGGCTGCGCGATCAAAGCCTCAGCAGCAAGACATTCGCGGCTTGAAGAGAGCGGTGAACGCCTGACGCGGCATCCCTCAATACACTTTCCCCATGGCTCTCGAATTCACAACCTCGTACATCGAAGACGTAAAGTCGCTTTTTCGCTACTACAAGCGGCTGGCTGAGCGCGCCATCGGGCAGGTGACGGATGAGCAGCTCTTCGCCGTGATCGACAAAGAAGCCAACTCGATCGCCGTCATTGTGAAGCACATGGCGGGCAACATGCGCTCCCGCTGGACGGACTTTCTGACGACCGATGGTGAGAAGCCCGACCGCGAGCGCGACAGCGAATTTGTCGAGCCGCCGGCAACACGCGAAGGCCTGATGGCGTTGTGGGAGGACGGATGGAGTCGAGTCTTTTCAGCAATCGAGCCGCTAACCGACGCCGACCTGGGTCGCACCGTGACCATTCGCGGCGAAGCGCACAGCGTGATGCAGGCCATCAATCGCCAGTTGGCGCACTATCCCCATCATGTGGGCCAGATTGTGCTGCTGGCGAAGCATTTCGCCTGCAACCACTGGCAGTCGCTCAGCGTGCCGCGGAACAAGTCGGCCGAGTTCAACCGCAGAGTGGCCGCAGGAGAGCTCAGCCAACGTTGACAAGCGTGAGATCGAGCACCATTGCCTCCACGCGCGCCCTGTAGAATGTTGCGCATGGAGACAATCCAGTACAACCTGCCGCAAAGCCGGATTCCGCAAGCGTGGTACAACATCCTCCCCGATTTGCCGAAGCCGCTGGCGCCACCGCTTCATCCGGGCACGCTGAAGCCGATCGGTCCCGACGATCTTGCCCCGCTGTTTCCGATGGGACTGATCCTGCAGGAGGTTAGCAGCGAGCGCGAGATCGAAATTCCCGGAGAGGTGCGGCAGATTTATGCGCAATGGAGGCCTTCGCCGTTGATGAGGGCGCGGCGCTTGGAGAAGGCGCTCGATACGCCGGCAAGAATCTACTTCAAGTACGAAGGAGTGAGCCCGGCGGGATCGCACAAGCTGAATACAGCGGTTGCGCAGGCCTACTACAACAAGCAGGAAGGCGTGCGGTACTTGTGCACTGAGACGGGCGCCGGACAATGGGGTTCCGCGCTGTCGATGGCTTGCGCATTTCTCGGTTTGCACTGCAAGGTCTTCATGGTGCGCGTGAGCTACGACCAGAAGCCGTACCGGCGCGCGCTGATGGAAGCATTCGGTGCATCAGTCACTGCGAGCCCGAGCACGGAGACCGAGTCGGGCCGCGCTATTCTCGCTGAGCATCCATATTCAAACGGCTCGCTGGGCATTGCGATCTCTGAAGCGGTAGAAGTTGCCGCGAAGGACCCGAAGACGAATTATGCGCTGGGCAGTGTTTTGAATCATGTGCTGTTGCACCAAACGGTGATCGGCCAGGAAGCGATTGAGCAGATGGCGCTGGCCGGCGACGAACCCGGCGTAATCATCGGCTGCACCGGTGGGGGATCGAATTTTGCGGGGCTTGTGATGCCCTTCCTGGGGCGCAAGCTAAAAGGGAAGTGCAATGCGCGCATCGTCGCCGTCGAGCCTGCCGCATGCCCGAGCCTGACCAAGGGCAAATTTGCGTACGACTTTGGCGACACTGGACATCTGACGCCGCTGGTCAAGATGCACACGCTGGGCAGTACGTTTATGCCTCCGGGGATCCACGCGGGTGGGCTGCGCTATCACGGAATGGCGCCGCTGGTCTCGCATGTGATCGACCTTGGACTGGCCGAGGCGACGACAGTGCAGCAGTTGGATGCGTTCGCCGCGGGCATCCAGTTTGCGCGGGCCGAAGGGATTGTGCCCGCGCCGGAGGCGAATCACGCGATTGCGGAAGCCATTCGCCAGGCGCTTGAAGCGAAGGCCGAGGGCAAGGCGCGCACAATTCTCTTTAACTTGAGCGGGCACGGCCACTTCGACATGCAATCCTATATCGACTACCAGGCAGGTAAACTGGAGAATTACGAGTATCCGGCAGAAGAGATTGCCATGGCGCTTGCTGGGCTTCCAGCGGTTGGGTGAGCTACCGGGCTCAGTTTTTGCACGTGGCTGGGTTCAGCATGGAGTGGCGAAACTATCCATTCGACTTGTCTAAGCGTCCAAATGCGTTGAAGATAGCAGAGGGCAGGTTCACGGCAAACGGTACAACACGAGACAATTAACCCAGGAGGCTCAAATTCGGATGAAGATTTGGATGCAGGGCGCGTTCGTAGTGGCCGTGGCAGTTGCACTGTGTGGCGCAACGGCCCAAGCGCAGACCGACGTGGCGTTGAGCGGCTACCGGACTTTCGCCAGCAGCAGCACTTCCAGCAGCAGCAACGGCTTCGTCACCCACCAGACGCCAGCAGACTCCGAAGGCGGGCTGTTCGAATGGCGCCATATTGTCAATCCGCTGGTCGGATACGAGTTCGAAGTCACGTCGAACCCTGCGAATCAGTCTTATGACAACCCCAATGCCGCTCTTCCAAACTGCTTTCCCCTCGGACCCACCACTGCAACGCCTCCCACATGCCAACCAGCGCTCAAAGTTTCAGGCGAGGCGACCCAATTTGGCGGGACCTGGGTGGTGTCAAAGAAAATAGGAAACCTTAGACCCTTTGTATTGGGCGGCGCAGGCTTTGTCGTCACAGTCCCGGGGAAAAGCCCGTACTCGGTGAACACTGTCATGAGGCCGGATTTCATCTATGGCGGCGGCGTGGACTGGAACTTTGAGAAGCATTTTGGTTTTCGCGCGCAAGTGCGCGGCAATATGAGCAAGGCGCCGAATCTCTCGGATTTGTTCAATTCGACGACCAAATATACGCAGATTTACGAGCCGATGGCCGGCATTTTTTATCGCTTCTAAGGCGGCTTCACACGCTTAATCCAGCGCGATCGGTCCGCGGCTCACGTGGGCGCCTGCGTAGTGGGCTGCGCTGTGTTACCGTTTCAATACGGTGTTCCTGTGCCGGGCTTGCCAGCCGCGCGACGCCAACCGATCGATACGAGTGCAACTGATTGCGCTTAATGGGCATCGGGGCAGTCGGACAGAAGTATACGAATGCAGCAGCCGGAATCGACCTCATCTACGCTCACCGTGAGTCCGGCTCCACTGGCCGGGGCCGGGGCGGCATTGGATCCTGCACCTGCATCGGCGCCCGAGCCTCAAGGCGCAGCGCATTCGCAGCATCGGGTTCCGCGATGGCTTGAACGCGTCGAACTGTTTCTCCGCGTCATGCTGCGCATGTACATCGGGCTGGCCATCTGCTACGCGCCATGGTCGCATGCCTTTTGGGACCAGAATCCGATCTTCCTGCAGTCGCCCGCGCTGGCTGACTTCGCCAGGCTTGGCGCCGTCCGCGGTATCGTTTCAGGTCTCGGACTCTTGAATTTATGGATTGCGTTTCAAGACGCCATTCGCCGCCGTGATGGTTGAGTTATGAAAGACAAGGAAAAGCGAACAGGCCCGCCGACCGCGGCAGGGATGGACAAGCAGAAAGGAGCGCAGGATCCGGTGAACCGGCCCGAATCGGGAATTGCGTCTCACCCGGCAGCCGATTCTGCAACCGCGCCCCCCGCCGCAATTCCCGGCAACGGAGCGCCGCCTCCGCTGGAGCGTGCTCCGCTGGCCTATGAGAATTCCGGATTCCTGAACAGCGCCGACGGGCGCCTCATCCGGATTGTGTCGGAGTTTCTGGAACCGCTGGCGCGGTTTCGCCGCGAGCAGATTCAAGATACGGTGGTCTTCTTCGGCTCCGCGCGTTTTCGCGGGCGCGAAGAGGCCGATCATGCACTGGAGCTTTTAGACAACACGGGATCGACGCAAGCGGCTCCCAGCGAAGAGCAGCCCGCCAAGGCCAAGGACATCGCGACAGGAAATGCCACGGAGTTGCAGCGCAAGCGCGCAGTGGCCGCTGTGGAGATGGCCCGCTACTATGAGGATGCGCGTCGCCTGGCGCAACTGCTCACTCTATGGGCCAAGACCATCCCTTCGCGGAAGCATCGGTTTGTAGTCACCTCGGGCGGCGGCCCGGGAATCATGGAGGCGGCCAATCGCGGCGCATACGAGGCCGGCGGCAAGACCATCGGCATGAACATCATGCTGCCCTTCGAGCAGAGGCCGAATCCCTACATCACGCCCTCTCTCAACTTGGAATTCCACTACTTCTTCATGCGCAAGCTTTGGTTCGCCTACCTGGCCAAGGCTCTGGTGGTTTTTCCGGGGGGCTTTGGGACGCTGGACGAGATGTTCGAGATTCTCACTCTCGCCCAGACCCAGAAGATGACCAAGAAAATCACGGTGGTCATCTACGGCCCCGAATACTGGAAGAGGGTATTCAACCTGGAAGTGCTGGTTGACACGGGCGCGATCTCCCCCAAGGATCTCGACCTGTTCCAATTTGCCGATTCACCCGAGCAGGCCTTCGAACTGCTGCGTCAGGGCCTGACGGAAAACTACCTTGCCGGCGAAGCAGCCTCCGCCGCGCACGCTGAGACCAAGAAGCCGATGCAGGACGAAGATTTGATGGCCGGCTGGAACATGGACGATTTTCTCGGCCCTGAGTTCGCCAAGACTCGAAAGTAGCGGAAGCTGAGGCCAGAGCAAGCGAATCGAAATCGGTTCTTCTTCATGGGAAGCGAAAAAAGCGCAGCGGATGAGGCGCCGCATCGAGACGGCGCGTTTCACCGAAAATTCACGCGAATCTTTCGGCGGATTCACCCATCCGGAATCCTAAATGCCTTCGAGTCCGAGGAGCTGGAATCACAGACCTATTCGCCGTTTCGGCCCTAGAATTAAGAATGATGGGAATTTACAGGTGTTTTTACCGTGTGTTTTCGGTATTTTGGTAACTTATTTGATTCTATAGCGGCCCGAATTGAAGGGTATTTCGCACGCTCTTAACGGGAGATTCATCGGTGAGAACGGATACTGGCTGTGGAAATCCGAACGACCGAGGAGTGGACATGCCAAGTTCATCGATCTCGTATCTGTGGCGCGACAAGGATGCCCCAAAGGGCTTTCGGACCGGCGTTTCATTGCACGGTCACACCAACCAATCGCGCGAGACCCTGGATTTCCTGGCCAACTTCGGCAATCAGTTTCCGGTAATGCGTCCGTTACTGTCGCGATTGGAGCGGCGCGCCGAACAGATGCACGGCGTCCGCATCGACTACGCAGCCAGCTACTGGACGCCGCCCATGACTCCCAAGTTGGCATTCGACCTGGAGATGCGGCAGATTGAGAGGCTCGGCCTGGCGCCGATGGTCTCGATTACGGACCACGACAACATCAAGGCGCCGATGCTTCTGCGCACGGTGCCGAGCGCACGGCAGATTCCGGTTTCAGTGGAGTGGAGCGCGCCCTACGGTGGCGCGCAGGCGTTCCACCTTGGCGTGCACAACCTGCCCAGCGCCCGCGCCGCAGAGTGGATGGCGACGCTTGAAGAGTTCACCGCTCATCCGAGCGATGCGCGCCTGACAGAGATTCTGGCTGCACTCCATCGCGAAGCGAACGTGCTAGTGGTCTTCAACCATCCGATGTGGGACTTGTACCTGATTGGCAAAGAGAAGCACCAATTCCTCGTTGGTGAGTTCCTGCAGAAGAATGGCGCATTTCTCCACGCTCTGGAGGTGAACGGCCTGCGCAACTGGGACGAGAACCGCGCGGTGCGGCGCCTGGCCGAGAAGTGGAACATGCTGCTCATCTCAGGCGGTGACCGCCACGGCGTGGAACCAAACGCCAACGTGAATTTGACCAACGCCACCAGCTTTACCGAGTTTGTACATGAAGTGCGACGGGAAAAGCGGAGCAACGTGCTCTTTCTCCCCCAGTACGCCGAGCCGTGGAAGCATCGCATTCTGCAATCGACCATCGATGCGATCCGCCACTATCCCGAGTTTCCGCAGGGCTCGCGCTCATGGGATGACCGCGTCTTTCATCCCGACGCGGCTGGCGTCGTGAGGCCGTTGTGCGAGCTTTGGCCGAAGGGGTCGGCTCCGAGGCTGATTGGCGCGGGACTCGCGTTGGTGCAGTTGATGGGCTGCGGCCTGCTGGCCGGCGGGTTGCGCCTGGCCTGGAGCGACTCAAATCAGCTACGGCTGGCCCTGGGCGAGCACGAGTTCTGAACAAGACAGCGGAGTTAGCGGAGTTTGCGTGACAGCCCTTGCCAGCGCAGCCAGTCTCGCTGCCGATTGGACCGCCCCAGTTCCCCGCGTCGCGTATTTTCCCGACTCGTTCCACGAAGTGAACGGAGTCGCCCATACAAGCCGCCATTTCGAGTCCTTCGCCCGGAGCCGCGACCTGCCCTTCCTTTGTGTGCGCGCCGGCGATCGCGCCCAGGCGGTGATCGAAGAGGGCAACGTTTGGACATTGGAACTGCCGCGCAGCTTTCTTTCCTTCGTCCTCGAAAAGGATTTGCGGCTTGATCCGGCGTTCTTCCGCCACATTCCGCTGATCAGCGAGGTGCTCCAGCGATTCCAGCCGGACCTGATCCATATCACCGGGCCCAGCGAGATAGGCATCCTGGGCGCGGGACTTGCGCACCACTTGCACCTGCCGCTTGCAGCGAGCTGGCACACCAACGTTCACGAATACGCGGCGCGGCGCGCGGAGTGGTTTCTGCGCCTGTTGCCCAAGGACCAATCCACTGCCGCCGGCCAAAAGATCGAGGACCTGGCATTGGCGACCGCGGCCCGGTTCTACTCCATGGCGCAGGTGCTGTTCGCACCCAATCCCGAACTTTGCGCGTTGCTCGAGCACAGCACAGGCCGCCCCTGCCATCTGATGCCGCGAGGCGTGGACGCGGAACTCTTTCATCCTGCGAAGCGCGAGCGCGACCGCGACGACCGCGAGCGCATTCTCGGATTTGTTGGCCGGCTCTCGATCGAGAAGAACATTGGCCTGCTGGCGAAGATCCAGGAAGAACTCGATCGCACGGGCGTGACGAACTTCCGCTTCCTCATCGTCGGTCATGGCGGCGATGAGGCCTGGCTGCGGGAGCGGCTGCCGCAGGCAGAGTTCACAGGCGTCCTGCGCGGAGAAGCGCTCGCGACCGCGTACGCCAATATGGACCTGTTTGTCTTCCCATCGCATACGGACACGTTTGGCAACGTTGTGCTTGAGGCGCTCGCTAGCGGCGTGCCTGCGATCGTCACTCCCGACGGAGGCCCGCGCACGATCGTCCGCGACGGCCAGACTGGCCGGGTCGTGCCCGACGATCAATTCGCTCAGACGATCGCCGGGCTGCTTTCCGATCCCGCTCGCCTCGACGAAATGCGACGGGCGGCGCGTGCCTACGCCCTAAACGCCAGTTGGGACTCAGTCTTTGAAGGCATCTATGCAGACTATGAAATGATCCTGCCGCGTGTTGCTCTAGCGGGAAACTAAACCTGTGCCCGCAGATCTTTGGATGGCATGCCTGAGGGCTTCAACGCGATCAGCCCACTGCCGGCTCGGGGCACAGGCGATCCGCAATCGAGGCCTTCCGGTCTCGCACCATTTCAGTAGATCCCGGGCAAAAGCCGTTTGGTCGTTCTGCTGTACTCGAGATATTCCTCGCCGAATGCCTCCGTCAGCGCCATCTCCTCCACGTGAATGCGATAGAGCAGCGCCGCAGTGGGCAGGATGAGCACAACCGCCAGGCTTATCCAGTTGCGCTCGTAGAGACCGATTGCGGTGAAGATTACAAGCATGCCCGTGTAGGAAGGATGGCGCAGCCATCGGTAAGGGCCGGTGGTTCGCAGGGTTTGCGTGGCGTGAATCGCAACATTGGTGCTGAACGTAGTTCCAAGGGTGAGAATCGCCGTCCAGCGAATGGCGAGGCCAACGATCAACAACACAAGCCCTGCCGTTTTGAGCCACGGTGCGCCGCCGAGCATGGTGTGCGGATGCACGCCACCGTACCACATGGCCCACCAGGATGAAGCGACCACGATCGGCAACATGAGCAACAGAGACCCGCGATCTTTGATTTTGCCGGTGCTCGGGCTGGTGGGCGTGACTAGTTGAAGCAGAATCTCAGACCCGACCCATACCCAGAACAGGTCCCCGAAGAGGTTCTGTATTGTCATGGTTTCCTCAGACCCAGATCATACGCGGCTGTTCGCGCTCCCAACCTGAGTGATTCTAGCTACGCAAATGGCGGTGCGATGGTTCCTGCACTCTTCGTCGCGATCGAGGCTCATCCGGAGCGCGCGACTGGCAAGCGCATTCCACTCCTCAAATCAATCGCGAACGACTCTTCGCGATCTGTCTTCATCTCCCAACCCGTTCCGTGCAAGACGCCCCCATCCAGACCGGCGATCGTGACTCCCTCATCCGAGAGCTTTGCTGATTCCCACGTTTTCCCACCACGCCCCCACGCAAGAATCGAGTGATGGCCGACGAAGAGCAACAGACCTGATTGCACAACCGGCCGAATCTCCAGCGCCGGCCGGTAGGGAATCATGGTGAAGCGGTCCGGCGACGTGGTGTCGATGAGATACGCGTACCCACCTGCGACGGAGCAGATTTCCTCTGGTTTTGGAGTCGACCATAGCCCGGTTGGCGCCGCCGGATCGCGAAAG
>JBEKWT010000014.1:0-21176 GCA_049512795.1 Occallatibacter sp. | reverse complement strand
ATGCCATCAAGGCGCTCTCGGTCGGCAACGTCGCGTTCGTGCCCAAAATTCTTGTCGTCGGCGGCAATGGCAATCAAGGGATTCTCGAGAGCCTCGGCTCGCTGCTGATGGACAAGCTCGACACGAGCACCGCGGATTCTGGAAGCACAGCGGACTCCGGCTACGCCAGCTCCACACCCGTCAAGCCAGCGTGAGCCAGCCGCGCCAAAACGCCGCTTCCTGTTCGCCGGTGCATCCTGATCGCCGGCCCACCACGGTATTTGTCATCCTGAGCGAAGTCGAAGGACCTGCGGTTGCTTTTCGTGACCATTACAAGGCACAAGAGGCGGGTGCCCCATCCTTCCGTTTTTTTCTGCGGAAGGGTGGGAAAGCACGAACCCAAATCTACGAGTCTTGTTTTCCCCATCAAGCCGAAAGAGTCCTGTGAAGATCCTCGACACCCACTAGTGGAACGCCTGTCACGCAAAGAGGACACTCTGATGGAGCCCACAGGTGATTCGGAGCCTGGGCCAAGCTGATCAGCGGAACCGATTTCGCCGCCGAGTATTCCTCGATCGCGGTACCCAGCACAAGCAGCGCGGAAATCCCAACCACGCGCGCGCCGCAGCTTTCTAAGTCATCGAAGGTTCCACGCACCGCCGAGCCCGCATTGATGACGTCATTGACGATGGCGACTCGCCGCCCTCGGGCCTTCTCGCGAAGCGCGGCTGGAATCCTGTACCCCGCCGGAAACAATCCCTCGTGCGACGGGCGGGCAAAGCGCTCACTGTAGGTGAAGTCAACCTTCAGTTCCAACGCGACAAATAGTCCCACGAACGCTCCTTCAATCAGAGGCCCGCAAACCGCATCCACTCCCCATCCCGAAATCGCCTTGGCCAGGTCGCCCGCCATTGCCCGCAGGCGATGCGGTTGGTAGGCCAGAGCCTCCAGATCGAGCCAGAAGTCGCCGTGGTGTCCCGACTCCAGAAGGAAGTGGCCCCTCCTCGCCGATAGCAATTCCAGAACATTTTCCGCCATGAGTCCCTCAACCGCTGTGTGGCCCATCGAAGCTTGTTAGGGTGGCTCCGCTAGCTCCGCCAACACCGCTGACTCGCTGACTTGCTGACTTGCTCGCGCTGGTCCCTAAGTCTCTAGTGCTTATGTCCCTCTTTTTTCGCTGCCGGCTTCTTCTCTCCCGGCTCATGCGTGATCGGAAGCGGCGCCATGTCCGGCCCGATGCGCTTCACTTGCGTATCGATCATTTCGTAGCTGATGGTTCGCGCTGTCACCGGCCGCGTGATGCCTGTCGCGGCATCGGTCCTCACGTCGTTGTTGCCCGCGATCTGAAAGCTGAACGCGGGAAAGTTTCCCTTCGCCGTGTTCTCGGTAAACACGCGCACCGGCAGATAGCCCTGAATGGGATGCAGCCGGAAACCCGTCTCGTAGCGGTGGTGCTTGATGCTCCACGTAAACACGCGTACTTCATCAAAGTCGAAAGGCAGCCCCGCTTGCAGCGGATCAAGCACGGTCAGATATTCCGGAACCTGGTGGTCGGCCGTGTCGGACTCGGAGTCAGTCACCCTGGTCAGCACCCACGCGGCAACGATGCGCTTGTCCTCGGCGTACTGCGCAATCTCATCCGGCCCATCCACGTCCAGGCGGCTCGCGAGCAGCCAGCCCACGCGCCCCTCTCGATCGCGCGCCAGCCACCAGTCCTCCATAACGGGCGGCGCCGCTGGTTCCGCGCCGGCGGCGTTTTGCGGCGTTGCGCCAGAATTTGATTTCGCCGGCGCTACGCCGGAAGCGGGCTTTGCCGGCGTTGCCGTTTTTGGATTTGCGGCTGGCGGCGCCTTGCCGGCATCCCCGGGTTTTGAGGTTCTTGCTGGCGGAAGCACTACTACCAGCGTCTCTGCGGGGTTTTTCAGAGCCGACGCCCGCGCCAAAAGCTGCACCTTGTCGTTCGCGGCAAGCAGGTAGAAGCGCGGCGTCTCGCGGCCGGGAAGTAAATGCATGGCGAGGTCGTCGCGCAAAGTCGCTGTGGCCGCTGCTGGATCATCCTTATGTTGCTTGCTGAGTTGCGCAAACCCGTCGTAAGTCTTCTCGTCGATCACGGCGCGCTCTTCAATCCAGCCGGTTTCGTTCTTGTCGGTCTTAACCCGCAGAAAGCGCTTGCCGTGCTCCAGCACTTCAAGCGGCTGCCCGTTGACCACCTCGCACACGCGATTTGAGACCGGAGCTACACGGTCGTGCAGGTAGGTTGTGCGGACGGAAACATAGACCATTTCATGATGCTCGTGCCGAAATCGCGCGCACCCAACAGCGAAAACAACACAGCACAGCGCTGCCAAAGGCAGCGCAAGAGCAACTGATTTGCGCCGAACAGAGCGAACAGGGAGGATTGGCAGACGAGTGAGCACAGCTCGTGGCGTTCAAGTTGAGGATAGCACTTACTACGAATTCATTGGGCAGTACCTGAAGTCCACTAGTGGTTGGCGGCGAGGGAGAATCCGGCGTAGGTGCTAGACGTGTTGGTCAAATCCAGTTGTCCGGCTGTCGTTGTATCAAAGATGTAAGCGTCGAAACTCGGATTGCCGCCTTGACTCTCCACCAGGACGAAGTGATCGTCGCTATCCTCGGCTAGGGACATCGGCTCAACGCCGGTCGAGGCCGTGCTGCTGAGCTTGGTGAGTGAGAACGTGGAATTGTTGCCGGAGACGGAAAAGCCCGTGATAATACCCGCAGAGGTCCCATTCCAACTTGCATCGTAAACATAATCGCCGCTGGATTCGGGTAGGACCGCGTATGGGCCAGTGCCGCCACTCGCATACGGAGAGCCTGACGACACCTCAGCCAGCGCGCCGCCTGTGCCAATAGTGAAGACTCGCAACCCTCCGCTGGTACCGGAGCCAGTCGCGCCCTCTTCTCCGACGTACAGTGCACGGTTGCTGGGGTCGACAGCCACAGAGAGCGCGGATCCGGTGCCGTTCGTAACTGGCCCTACCGTTTGGTAGGCCCCTGATCCAAATGGGTTGCTACTGTTGCTGCTCCCCGCAGAGAAGGTGAACGCCTCTGTTCCATTTGTGGCGGACGCAACAAATACGTATTGATTGTTGGGTGCGATCGCCAATTGATGAATGGTGGCGCCAGTAAGGGGAACGGTACAAATGATGCTCGGAGCGCTGTTCTGAGTGCTGCAGTTAGGGGCAGAAGTGTTGAGCTCGCCCGCCTTAGAACCTGTGCTCACAATCGGGACCGCGTTCAGTACGCCCTGCCCTGACGTTTCCACGAGCCAGGAGTTTGTCGAATCCACTTGCATCGCCAATGCAGGATCAGGTGAGATATCCTGCGACGAGTTGCCCAGGGTCAAAACGCCATTGGAGATCGTGTAAAGGTAAATGCCGCCGGTGATCGTGCTGACGTACAGAAATTGGTCATTCGGGGCAACCGTGATTGCAATGGGCGGGGCAGGCACGGTGACGGGGGTACCGACAAGGGTCAACGTCCCGGAGCTGATGTCATAAGAGATCACTTGGCTGGTCGATTTATCCAGAACGTAAAAATAGCCACTCGAAAGCGTCGTTGTCGTGGCGCCACCACCGCCGCCGGTCGATGCAGGAAGGTCCCAAAAGCCCTTGCATCCGCCCAGAAATGCGGCGACAACCACGAATGCTGCGACGACCACTCCAAGTGCTGCCCAATACCTGATCTTCATCTTCACTCCTCGTGCGTTGACCTTCCAAACCCAATTCGTGGAGGCGAACCGCACAAAAGGATTCAGCTCAAAGGGTACTGCTTGATTGCGCGGTTTGTCTTGTCGCCCGATTGAACGCGCGCGTACGGCGCCGTCTGCAATCGCAGTGATCAGTGAATAGACGCGATTTTGGGGGATTTCGCTCCTCGTCGAAGCCGCTGCCCCGATTACGCGCAAGGAACCAGAAGCTCCGCATCGTTGTTGCGCACATTTCCCACACGGTCGCTCACACGCCACGCGGTCATTCGCTCCGCCGGAAAAGGCCTCAGCAGGTCCACCGGGAGCCGCTCCACGGCGGCAGGCTCCAGCCAGCGGTTGTAATCCTTCGGCTCCAGAATTACCGGCATGCGATTGTGGATGGGCTCGAGGACCTCGTTGGCGTCGGTCGTCAGAATGGTGAATGTTTCGAGAAATGTCCCGGGAGCTTCGCCCTCTTTGGGGCGCCATCGCTCCCAGAGCCCAGCAAAAGCGTAGGGCTCGCCGCTCTTCAATGCAATGGCAAATGGCTGTTTGGTTTTAGCGTCGACGCGCGCCCATTCATAAAAGGCATCGGCGGGAATCAGGCAGCGCCGCTTGCGCAGTGCCTCGCGAAACGCGGGCTTGGTCGCTACCTCCTCCGCCCGGGCATTGATCGTCGAATAACCGATCTTTGCGTCCTTGGCCCAGAAGGGGACCAGGCCCCACCGCAGCAGCGCGAATTCTCTCGCTCCTGTTTCCTGGCCTTGACGCACCACCGGCTGCACACCTTGTGGTGCAATGTTGTAACTGGCTGAGAAGGCGGGCAAATCTTCCAGATCCACGCCGAACCAGTCGGCAAGAACCTCTCGGGTAGACCTCCGCGCGAATCGTCCGCACATAAGCGCTAGTTGGGACGGCCGCCGGATGCGGCGCGGCGCCGGAAGCGCTCATCGACAGGCTGGCGCCCTTGAAAACCGGATTCAACAGTGTGCCAGTGTTCGATCGCCGGCTCGCCCATGCGCCAGCAAAGCAGAACCACCTCGTCGTCGACGCGGCAGGGGAAGTCAAGCAGGCCGGAATCGAGATCCTTCACTTGGACGCCAATCGCATCGATTTCAGCAACGTTTTCGCGGGCCCGCTTGAGATGCTCTTCCACCTCCGCGCGCTGCTTCGAGACATTGGCGGTGTTTACCTTCATTCCTCCCGAGAGATAGATGCGCTGCGCCAGGCCGGTGAGATCAGATTCGACTGATTGCGCGGAACGCCTGTCTTCCATGGCGCGCTTGAGCAGCGACTCAAGCACCGGGAGCAGCGATTGCGCTTCGTCGAGAGTGAAAGTCTTCATCGGCTCAATCCTTTTTGTTACAGCATACGACGATTTGCCCAAAAACAGTGAACCGGCGAAAGTGCCGAGGGGACGGTTCGTCGGAACTCAGTGGGTCTGCGTGCCCCGATCAAGCGGGTCGCAAAGAGGGTACCAGCGTATCAACCCTGTGGATAACGCCCGGCCTCTGTGGATAAGTGCATCGATTTAAAGCCAGTGCGATACAATTCACTCTGAAGACCGTGGCCGAGAATCTCTCGACGATCGCAATAGTCAATCAGCAAGAGCCGCTTTATCTGTCGGATACCGATGTTGTCAGAAAAGTTAATCCCCTCCGGTTACGTTCGCGCATTACCGGGGCGCATCGGTCATGACCATTATTCCGTTGACACTCCACTGCTTCTCTCCTATCTTCGATCCACAAAGGTAAATTCCGAAATCGTGAGCGTCGGGTGTTAGCAATGCTTTTTGGGGGCGTTGATTAATGCTCCTGGGAATGTTGAATGAGGTCCCCGCTTCCCGTGGGTTTTGCCGATGGGCATCGGACGAACGTGCTGTAATGGATTATTGGACGCTACGATAAACAAGAACACTTCAAACGGTTCGTAGAATAAAAGCCGCATAAGAGCTCCATCACCCCACCGGCTGACCACTTCTCGGGAATCAGTCCAGCTGCTGGGTCGTTTTGTTCTTTGGCTTAAGCGGCCATGCACCCATCGCATCCTGTGGATGCGGAAGACCTTGTGTTTTTATGGCCGGGTGTGGGCATGCAGCGGTTCAGGCTCGTAAGGATTCTCTTGTAACACTGCACTCAAAGAAAGAGGCCTTGGTGAAACAACTCCTCCTGGTTTTGACTCACATTCAAAACGCCAAAGCGCGCGCCACCGTCAAGATGGTTCTTGAAGGTGCGGGCCACAGAGTGGTCGAGGCGGCCGGAAGTGCACAAGTCGAGGCCCTCCTCACCAATGGCCTTGATCCCGACCTGTTGCTGTGTGAGGCTTCGCCGGTCAAATCATCGCAGACCCCTCAGTTCCGTCGGTTGCTGGAGTTTGCGCCCGCCTTCAAGATCTGCGTGATTACGAGATTGAGCGAACATGGGCTGCGCAAAGAAGCTGCTGAGCTCGGCATTGAGCGCACCCTGAGCCTGCCGGTGACACGTGAAGACGTCGAGTCGGTCATTCAATCGTTGACTCCCGCCAAGGCGCAGATCTGTTTGGCGCACGTCCTGCCTTCCCATGGTGACGATCTTGCCGCTACGACGCGCAGTCCTGCGAATTCTGCGCATTATCCCGAAGACACGCCCGTCCTTCCCTATGTGGAAGAGCTCGGTGACAGAAATTTCTTTCTGGCTGCGTCTCCGCAAATGCTGGAAATCCGTCGTCAAGTCAAATTGCTCGCGGATATCGACGTCAACGTGCTGATCCTGGGCGAAAGCGGCACCGGCAAGGAGATGATCGCGCAACTGATTCATAAGAATTCGCGGCGATCCAGGGAGAGATTTCTGAAAGTGAATTGCGCGGCCCTGCCGGCGGACCTGCTTGAGAGTGAGCTCTTCGGTCATCGCCAGGGCGCCTTCACGGGTGCCATCAGCGACAGGGCGGGCAAGTTCGAACAAGCCAATCGTGGCACGCTGCTTCTTGACGAAATTGGTGAGATTGGCGTGCAGATGCAAGCGAAACTCCTCCATGTTCTTCAGGATGGGCAGTTTGCCCGACTTGGAGCCCAGGAAACCACCAAAGTCGATGTCAGAGTTCTTGCGGCCACGAATGTTCTGATGGAAGACGCGCTTTTCACCAAATCGTTCCGCGAGGATCTTTATTACCGGCTGAGCGTCTTCACGATCAAGGTTCCGGCCCTCCGCGAACGGCGCGAGGAGATTCCCTATCTTATTGAGGAGTTTATTCGCCGCTCACCCGCGGAATTGAAGAGCGGATTTGGAAGCAGCCTTCCCTCCCGGTTGATGGATGCGGCTCTCCTTTGCGAATGGAAGGGAAACCTGAGGGAACTCCGGAATTTCGTTACACGCACCATCGTCATGCGTGACGCAGACGCAGCTACGCGTGAATTGGAAGCTAAGGTGGCCGCATCGGCCACGCCAGTTTCGCAGGTTCAGTTGGCCGATCCACCGGCGCCATTCTTGGGAATACGATCGGTCGTTCGCGATGTAAAAGCACGCACCGAGTCGAAAATGATCCAGAGTGCGCTGGAGACCTTCGGCTGGAATCGCCGGCGCACCGCGCAGTACCTCAACATGAGCTACCGCGCGTTGCTTTACAAGATCCAGCAGCATCACCTTCAGCCCTGGTCAGCTATGGATACGAAACAGTCGGTTCCGAACAGCGGCTCCCCGCGTCAGAATGCCATATAGAGAGAGCCAGCTCAATCGTTCAGCAAATTACCCCACGTTCGCCATCGCTTTAACCACTCGCTATAGCAAGGACTGTGCTGCAAGCAAATCGTACTAAGTGTGCAAAGTTTTGCAACTATCGGAAACCATGTAGATGCCTCACTTCCACCATTTGATCCGGATAGCCCATGGAATCAGCCGCAAGGGTTCACCCCCATCACTGGCGCTTGGGCCGGATATTGGCTGCCCAAATGCAGAGTACTTCTGAAAAGGGTCTTTGGTCTCGAAAAGGATAATGCCTGCAGATTTAGATCGGAACTATCGCATTGACCCCGCGGATTTGCCGGGTGAGGCGATCATTTTTGGCTCTACTCCCGCCATGCGCGAGATTCGGAGCAAGATCGACTGCGTTCTTTCCAGCGATCTTCCCGTGTTGATTCAAGGAGAGAGTGGAACCGGCAAAGAGGTTGTCGCAAGGTTTTTGCATACGCGATCCAACCGGCACGATGCTCCGTTCGTCAAGCTGAACTGCGCAGCAATCCCGGCCAGCCTGCTCGAAAGCGAGCTCTTCGGCCATGAAAGAGGCTCCCGCGATGGAGCTGAAGGGGATCGGCTTGGACTAATTGAGATGGCGGACGGCGGTACCCTCTTCCTCGACGAAATCGCCGACATGAGTTGGGAACTGCAAGGAAAGCTGCTTCGATTCTTGCAGGATGGCTCCTTCACGCGCTTGGGCGGCAGCGAAGAGCGGCGTGGGCGCATTCGAGTCATCTGTGCGTCAAATACTGACCTCCGGAAGGCGGTCGATTCGGGCGCCCTTCGCGAGGACCTCTTCTATCGTATTGAAGTCGTCACCTTGCACCTGTCGGCTCTCCGCGACCGCAAGAGCGATATCCCGCAGCTTTGCGGGTACCTGCTTCGGAAATTGTCCCGTCAATTCCGGCGGCGCATACCTCAGCTCAATCCGGTTACGCCGCACCTCCTCAAGCAGTGGGACTGGCCAGGCAATCTCCGCGAATTGGAAAACTGGGTTGCGCGAGCTGTCATTCTTGGCGATGACGAAGCCTTGAGCGCAGAGCTGCAGCGGCAAGTGAAGTCGGCCGGAAAGAATGACATCAGGCCAGCGGATTTCCTCCAATCAAAGGATCTCTCGTCTCAAGCAGCTTCGACGGCAGCGGCGTCCGCGATCTTGCAGGTTTTGCAGGCTAATAACTGGGATAAGCGCAAGACTGCCAAAGACTTGAAGGTGAGCTATCGAGCTTTGCTCGATGAATTACGCGACATCGGAGTAAGCCGGCGACCCAAAGGAAACCGGGATTTTCCGTACTTGCAATGATCGAGCCGCCGATTTCGCGCCAGGAAGGTCTCGACGATCAGGCGGGACGATTTGAGCAGTGATAAGTGCCCAGGTTGGAGGATGAGTTCTGAGACTGGCAAGAGGGTTTCCGGGTTGAATCCATCATGTTCTCCGGAGTTGTCAGCGCGGAAATGGGGCCGGAGAGGCTCCAAAATTGCGCGCCGATTGAAGTTGGGAATTCAGCACGCGGGGTTACTCGAGATCACGGAACTTGGTTACCGGGAGCCTTAGTGACTAGCACAATACGGGTATTGTCACACAGATGGCAGCCCCTGATGATTAAGACACTTGCAACTCCTCTGTGCCGAAATCTTTAGCACGCAAGTCTTGTGAACAGACGTTGAGGCTAAAGAACCCCTCGGGGAACCAAGTAAGGGCCACGAAATGTGACTCACAGGGCGAAGCTACGTTTTGATGCGCCTAGCTTGGGACTGCCGCTCTCCAAAACAAGGGAATTCGAAATGCCCGCCGTTGAAACCTTCGAATCCGGAGTTCTTGATGCCTCACCCTGGTGGGCCGTCTATACTCGCCACCACCATGAGAAGGCGATTGCGGACATGCTCACCGCGAAGGGCTTTAAGGTCTTCTTGCCGCTCTATGAATCGATCCGTCGCTGGAAAGACAGGAAAATGGTGCTTTCTCTGCCCTTGTTTCCTTGCTACCTCTTCGTTCGCGGCGGCCTCGATCGCAAACTGCAGGTCGTGACAACTCCGGGGATCTACACGATTCTCTATCGCGGAGAACAGGTGGCAATCATTCCGGACCGGGAGATGGAAGCGATTCGAAGGGCTATTAATGGGCCTTGCAATGTCGAGCCGTATCCGTTTCTCAAGTGCGGCACAAGGGTTCGCGTCATTAGGGGAGCACTCGAAGGTGTCGAGGGAATTCTGATTCGGAAAAAGAATCTCTTTCGTCTGATTCTCTCCGTTGACATGCTGGCGCAGTCCGTGGCCGTTGAGGTCCACGCCTCTGATGTGGAACGATGCGCTCCCGTTCAACAACCAAGCGAGTTGCGAAGTTCGTCGCTCTATCCGGGCCAGAACCGGACACAAACGGCAATCCCGCTGCGGGTGACTGCGTCTTAATGACTGGCAGAATCTATTCCGCGAACCGATCGGTTTGCGCTAAAAAGCCTGGCGAGCATCCGGGCATCACTCTTCGAAAATCTGTGTAACCAGGAAGTCTTCAATGGGAAATTCTGCAACAGAAGCAAATTCACTCCGTCCTACGTGGCTAGGAAAAACTGTCGCGAGACGCTGGGGCAATCTGACGCTTAAATTCAGCATTCTAAGCTTTATGGCGTTCTCCGCAGCATTGTGGGGGCAGGCCGGTGATTCGAACGCGTCCAGTGCCGGACCCGATCAAGCTGCGACGGCCGCCTCTTCGCAACAGCCCGATTCGACCGCCAAAAGCTCTCGTGCCGATGATACCTACATCATCGGCGATAATGACGTCCTGTCGATCAATGTCTGGAAGGACCCGGACCTTACCAAAGTGATTCCCGTGCGATCAGATGGGAGAATCTCATTGCCGCTCGTCGGTGATGTGCAAGCTGCGGGACAAACCCCGGCCCAGCTCGAGCAAGAGCTTACGGTCGCCCTCCGCGGATACATCACTGACCCGCAAGTGACGGTGATCGTGCAGGAAATCAAGAGCCGGAATTTTAACATCCTCGGACAAGTGACAAAACCCGGCTCCTACCCGCTCACCGCCGATACAACAATCGTTGACGCGATTGCTTTGGCCGGCGGATTCAAGGAATTCGCAAAAGAGAAGTCCATTTATGTCATCCGCCAAAGCGCCAGCGGCGAAGAGACCCGGCTGCCTTTCAACTATCTGAGCTTCATTAAAGGAAAGAACGCGGCCCATAACATCCAACTTAAACCACATGACACAATCGTCGTGCCGTAAAAGGCGCCTATGCTTGCACGAACTTATCTCCTATTTGCATTTCTGCTGGCTGTTCCCGCCTGGTCTCAAGTGGAGCCGGAGGCTGAGGGTGGCCCGACTCCAGTGGACGACACCCAAATGATGACTCCACCTCCCGTGAGCGGTATACCGTATGCGAACGCCGCCGCCTCGGACGAAGCCCCGAATGTCCTTTCTGCTAGAGTGAGCGCCAACGCAGCGTATATCAAAAACGTCGTTCAAACCCAAACCGCGCCCCCCGCACCACCCGCGTCACCTGTAAATGACGACACGTTTTCCCTGTATCCGACTTTCACGTTTGCTCGATCCACACTTCGCCAGCAAGCGATCGCTACGTACAGCCCGAGCTTTGTGTTCTATCAACATACGACTGCCCTGGATACCATAAATCACGGTGCGTCGCTGACCTATCAGGATCGCCTCAGTCCACACGTTACCTTCAACGCGGAAGACTTCTTCTATCGAACATCCGATGTTTTCGACCAGTCCTCTGTCTTTTCCGGTGGCGGAGTCAGCGGTTCATCGCAGACTTCTGCGACAACGATAATCGCCCCTTTCGCGCAACAGTTGACTAACCTGGCCCACGCGTTCTTCAGCTATCAATTCGCGAGAGACGGGATGATCGGTGGCGGGGGATCCGATCAAGTAGTCGACTTTCCCGCTCCCTCCTCCTCCGCTGGGCTTACAAATTCGAACACGGGGCTTGCAAATTCGAACGAAACGGGCGCTTGGGCTTTCTACAACCGGCGTATTTCCCGAACGCAATATATGGGATTCTCTTATCAGTGGACGCGAACCGCTGCACAAGCCACGAGCCAACAACAAGCCACGGGTCAACGAAGGGATACCCAAATCAACTCGCTGCTTCCCTTCTACTCGTTCTATTTTACAAAGACAGCCTCGGTCTCGATCTCCGGAGGCGCACAGCATGTCAGCGTCACTTCGCCTGATTCGCCTGGCTTGCCGGCCTCGAATTCGTGGCTGCCCGAAGCCGACGTCAGCGTCGGCTACCAAGGCAAGCGCGGCAATCTTGCCGCCAGTTACTCCCGCACAATTACGTCCGGGCAGGGCTTGCTTGGCGCCTTCAATACGAACGCTGCAAGCCTCGCTGGTGGCTGGAATCTCTTTCGCACCTGGGTTGCCAGCCTATCGTTGTCTTATGCGAGTACAAGCAACGCTACGCCTCAGATCTCTACGTTCGCCGGCGGGAATACGGTTTCGGGACAGGCATCGATAACCCATACGTTCCGTGAGTCGCTGATTGTCAGGGCTGGTTATGAGCGCCTGCATCAGGACTATCCCGTTACTACGATTGTTTCCGCGATTCCTGACACTAGCCAAGTGTATGGTACGATCACTTACCAATTCAGCAAGCCACTGGGGAAATGAACATGGCAGTCGAGTTAGAAGAGAAAAAAACCGAAGGCCTCGACATCCAGCGTATCCAGGGAATCCTCCGGCGCCGGTACTTACAGTTCCTCGTGCCGCTGTTTTTCGGCTGGCTCCTGGTGTGGGGATCGAGCTGGGTGTTCTCTCCGCGCTTCAAATCCAGCACCTTGATCCTGGTCCAGCAGCCAACAATGCCCCAGAATTATGTCGCGCCGAATATCACCGATGATCTGCAGGCAAGGCTGCAGAGCATGACCGAGCAGATCCTCAGCCGAACTCGCTTGCTTGTGATCATCCAGCGGCTTCACCTGTATGACGGCAACAAGGGAAAGGCGACCGACGATCAAAAAGTCGACAAGATGCGAAAGGATATTGGAATTGATCTGGTGAGGGACCCGCAAAAGGGCGACGTCACGGCATTTCGAATTTCCTATTTGGCGGGCAACCCGCACCTGGCGCAGCAGGTTACCACTGAACTCACCAGTCTGTTTATCAGCGAGAATTTGAAGGTACGCGAAGAGGAGTCGCAAGGCACCACGACCTTCCTCGAGCAGCAACTTGAGGACGCTCGCGAAAACCTGACTGAGCAGGAATCCAAAGTCCAGCAATTTGAATCACAACACATCGGTGCGCTGCCGACACAGGAACAGAGCAATCTTCAGATTTTGGCAGAATTGAATTCCCAGCTCCAGGGCGAGCAGGACGCCCTGAATACGGCAAAGCAGCAGCGTGTCTACCTGGAAACTTTGCTGGCTCAGGAGCAAAGTTCACAGCCGAAGTCTCGGTTGGGCGCGGATGGAACAGAATCATCGACGCAGACAGATTTGGCCACGATCGACAAGCAGCTCGACACATTGCGAGGGCAACTTGCGGAGCTGAGTTCAAAGTACACCGACCGCTATCCTGACGTTCAAAGGCTGAAAGACGAAATAGCGAAGACCGAGGCTATGAAACAACAACTCATCACAGCCTCCAAGTCCCCAGGGCCGGGCTCCAGACAGCCGGTCGACGGCGCTTCAGATCCATCGTTGAATACGGGGCGACAATTGCAGGGACAGTTGCAGGCGAATCAGTTGGAAATCGCGAACCGGGAAAGTTCGATCCAGAGCCTGAAAGGCAGGATCAACGACTACCAGGGGCGCCTCAACCTTGAGCCCTCGACTGAGCAGCAGTTGGAAGAGCTGACCCGCGGTTATGAGCAGTCCAAGGCCAATTATGACGACCTTCTGAAAAAGAAAGACGATTCCGAGATGGCCACAAGCATGGAACATATGCAGCAGGGCGAGCGGTTCACGATGCTCGATCCCCCGAGTTTGCCTTCAAAGCCGGATTTTCCCGATCGCCTCAAGTTCTGCGCGTTCGGTCTGGCAGCGGGGCTGGCGTTGGGGTTGTTCGTGGTGGCCGGGCTTGAGTTCATGGACGATCGCCTGTACAGTGAACGGGAAATCAAGTCGCTTTTGCCGATCGCGGTCTTTTCCGAGATTCCAGAAGTTGTAAGTCCGTTCGATGAACAAAGTACAAAAAGGAAGTTGGTCTTGAGCTGGGCCACAACGGCATTCGTCGTGGTCACAATTCTCGCCGGTTCTGCCTTTAGCTTTCTCCGACGCTAGTTCCCATTGACGATGTACAAAGCCCATTTTCATCTCAAACGTAACCCGTTCGATCTTACCCCCGATCCGCATTGCTTCGTGCCGACTCCCCGGCACAACGAGGCGCTCGCGGCGCTGTACTACGGCGTTCGGCGACACAAGGGCTTCGTCGTCGTTACCGGAGAAGTCGGCACGGGAAAGACATTGCTCCTGCGCTGCCTCCTTCGCCTCCTCGAGAACAGCAAGGATATTGCCTACGCGTACCTGTTCAATAGCCGTCTCGAGCCGACGGACTTTCTGCAATACGTTCTCTCTGATTTCGGGCTGCCCGCCTCGGGAAAAAACAAGTGCGAGCTCTTGCTCGACCTCAGCAAGTTCCTTGTAAACCGCGGCTCAAATGGCTTGACAAGTGTCGTGATTGTTGATGAGGCGCACGATTTGTCTGCGGACACTTTGGAAGAGCTTCGTCTCCTTTCTAACCTGGAGACGGCGGAAGACAAACTGGTCCAGATTATTCTGGCGGGACAGCCGGAGCTTGACAAGAAACTCGATTCTGTCGAACTTCGGCAGCTCAAACAGCGCATTGCTCTCAGGACGCAACTTGGAGCCCTCAATGCCAAGCAGACTCAGGAGTACATCGAGCAGCGCCTGCGGATCGCCGGCGTGGACTCAAGTCAACCGCCGATCTTTTCCGCGCAAGCCGTTGATCAGGTGTACTCTTATTCGCGTGGTTTTCCACGCCTCATCAACACAATCTGCGAAAACGCGTTGATTAGTGCCTATGCCCGGCAGTCGTCGACAGTAACAGGCCGAATCATCGAAGACGTTGCCACCGAATTCCGTCTCGAAGCTTTTGCGCCTGTGCCGCAAAATCCATAGGCGACTCAATTCACAGTATTGCCGTGAAGGGGAACAATAGTGAGCCGAATCTTTGATGCCTTGCAGCGGATGGAAACCGAGCGGTCCGGAGGTGACTCCTCTGCGCTGCCTCAGGGGCCTGAACTGTTGCGGCGCGCGGAACGCCGGGTTTCGGATAAGTGGGGAAGCTCCGATCCACCCTCGAAACCCGATGTGATAGAAGACAGTCGAGAGGATAAACTCGGCGGAATTGCTGTGTCTTCGCCGGTCCACGCCAAGCCAGCGGCCAGTGTTGCGCAAGGCCCGTCGACCTCAAGCCGCTCAGAAGTTCTCGAACGACTCCCATCGCTGGAGATTTCGCTCACCCCGCAGAGCCGGTTAGTGTGCCTTACTGATAAGGAAAGCCCGACTGCCGAGGCGATTCGACTGCTGGGGGTCCGTTTAAGAGATCTCCGGCGAACGCGCCCATTGAAGAAAGTGCTCATTACGAGCACAATCCCGCAAGAAGGCAAGAGCACGATTTCTGCCAATCTTGCATGTGCCCTTGCGCAGGCGCCCGACGAAAAGACTTTGCTCATCGAAGGAGACTTGCGGCGCCCATCGCTGATGCCGATGTTTGGCATTCAAAGGGTCCGGGGTATCTCTGAATGCGTAAGGGAGGATGGGCGCCTGCTTGATGGTATTTACCATCTCGAAAGCGCGGGCTGCTGGGTCCTTCCCGCTGGACGATCACCAAGTAACCCTCTCGAACTCCTGCAATCACAAAGAATGCGTGCGCTGATGGATCAGCTTGCTGCGTATTTCGATTGGATCATCATTGACTCGCCACCCGTTTTGCCACTGGCAGATACAAGCATCTGGATGCGCATGGCCGACGGGGTTCTTCTCGTTACACGCCAGGGGACGACGCAGAAACACCAATTGCAAAAGGGGCTCGAAGCGCTGGATCAGAAAAAGTTGCTCGGCACAATCCTGAACGGCGCCATAGCCTCTGCCTACAGTAGTTACTATGGCACCCCGTCGATTTCCGATTAGCAAATACTCTTTGAGCGCGAAGTGATTATCCAATCTGGCGGGTTCCATTTGTCCACGTTTCTGTGATAGAACCCCTGCGGCAAGCGCAGAACGCGTTTGCAGCCGGTTGGCTCCCGCCTCGTTCGCAAACCTTCCTTAACCGGGATCCGGGATCGGCAAGACGCGCAGTGGTTTTTCGTCCTGCCCATTGGCTACAACGAACATATACGTTAATGACACCAGAGGAGTCTATCGTGACACGATTGCATCAACCTAAACCTTCGAATTCCCCTGATCCACTGCTGGAGGGTGCGCCTGCAATGAATCGCACGCCTCTCGACGAGACGACCTTCCAGCGCATGATTGCGATCGAGCGTAAGCGCACGGAGCGCTCCAAGGCTCCATTTATCCTCATGTTGCTCGAAGCGGTCAGCGATCGCGGCCAGAAGAGCAGCAGTGTTACACTCCGGCGCATTGCCACCGCTTTGCTTGCCTCCAGCAGAGACACAGACTTGGTCGGCTGGTACAAGGACAACGCCATCGTCGGCACAATGTTCACGGGTCTCATCGTGAATGACAAACGGGCCCTCCTCGACACATTTCTCGCCAAAGTCAGCGCCACGCTCCAGGAGGAGCTGACCGCCGACGAGTTCAATCAGGTGCGCATATCCTTTCACCTGTTCCCGGATGATTGGGATCATGAAAAGCCGGGCCGGCCGACCAATGCAGCTCTGTATCCTGACCTGGTAAGCGATGACAAAGGCCGCCGCACGGTGCTCATCATCAAACGCGGTTTTGACATTGCTGGAAGCGCAACGATGCTTATCCTCTTGGCGCCCATCTTTCTCTTCATCGCTCTGGCTATCAAACTTACTTCCAGAGGTCCGGTGTTCTATCGCCAGCAAAGAGTCGGGCGTTACGGTCAGACCTTCACGTTCCTGAAATTCCGCTCCATGTTTGCAAACAACGACAGCAACGTGCATAAGGAGTATGTCACGCGGCTCATCGCCAGCAATCCTCGTGAAGCAAAGCAAAGCGAATGTGGCGGCAGCGTCTACAAACTTACCAACGACAAGAGAATCACGCGCGTGGGCGGGGTTCTGCGCAGAACGAGTCTCGACGAGCTTCCTCAGTTTCTCAATGTGCTCAAGGGAGAAATGTCGCTTGTCGGCCCGCGCCCCCCGATTCCCTACGAGTTGGCTGCCTATCAGACATGGCACCGGCAGCGACTCCTGGCGGTGAAGCCGGGGATCACTGGCCTGTGGCAAGTGATGGGCAGAAGCAGCATCCGGTTTGACGAGATGGTGCGCCTTGATCTGCGCTACGCATCAACCTGGACACCATGGCTGGACCTTAAGATCCTGCTGCGCACTCCGGGGGCGGTTATTAAAGGTACCGGAGCGTATTGAACTCAGAATCCCGCAATCTTCCCCGGCCGCGCGCTTGGGGAGTCAATGCGCCGCTCTCTTGTAGCTGTCGCATCGGCGGGACCCCATCGACGAGATGCTTTCGAGCACTCGTTCACTCACAAACAACACTTTCACGACGTGACTCTGGTTGCACTCGGAGCGGGAACAATTCCTGCGCCCGTCGGATGAGTCTGGCAGCGCGGATCGCTGGGTAGGAGAGAAGAACTTATGGACTTCGGCGTAATCGGATACGGCTACTGGGGTCCGAACATTGTCAGAAATCTTGCCGGCCTTGAAGGCGCCGTGGTGCGCGCCATCTCGGACCTGAGCCCCGCGGCGCAGGCGCGCGCCCGCAAGGCTTATCCCGGTGTGACCGTGACAGCCAACGCGATGGAAGTGATCACCTCGCCTCACATCGATGCTGTGGCCATCGTTTCGCCTGTCTGGACTCATTACGAATTGACCAAAGCTGCGCTGAACAATGGAAAACACGTCTTTGTCGAGAAGCCGTTTACCAGCACGGTCGCTCAAGGAGAGGAACTCGTCAACCTCGCGGAGCAGAAGAATCTGAAATTGATGGTTGACCATACCTTTCTTTTCACGGGCGCGGTCAAGAGGATTGGACAGCTAATCAGCGAAGGCGCATTGGGGAATCTCTATTACTACGACTCGACTCGCGTTAATCTTGGTCTCTTTCAGCACGACGTCAACGTGCTCTGGGACCTGGCGCCGCATGATCTTTCGATCATGGATCATCTCATCAAGGCCAGCCCTGAAGCGGTCGTGGCCACCGGTCAAGGCCATTTGAACGGACATGAGGACGTAGCCTTCATGACGCTCTACTTTCCCGACAACGTCATCGCCCACATCAATGTGAACTGGTTGTCCCCGGTCAAGGTCAGGACCACGCTGATTGGCGGCGAAAAGCGAATGATCGTCTGGAACGATCTTGAGGCCGACGAAAAAGTGAAGGTCTATGACAAGGGAGTCAAGATTACCAGCCGGGAGGGCGTTTACGATCTCCTGGTCAGTTACCGATCGGGAGATATGTGGTCTCCGCAACTGGAGCAAGTCGAAGCCCTGCGCCAGGAGCTCGGCTACTTCGTCGAGTGCATTACCACCGGGAAGGAGCCATTCAATAACGGGCACGCGGGCCTGCGCGTCGTCAGGATGCTTGAAGCTGGCAGTCAGTCCTTGAACAAGAAGGGAGCGTTCGTCCGCTTATGAGCGAATTCAACTCTGTCGCGGCAGACGTGAAGCTCGGGGTCAACGTGAAGCTGTCGAAGTTTGTCAATCTCTACGGATGCGAGATCGGAGATGAGACCAAGATCGGGGCATTTGTCGAGGTCCAGAAGAATGCCCGGATTGGAAAGCGTTGCAAGGTCTCGAGCCACTCGTTCATCTGTGAAGGCGTGGCCATCGAGGACAACGTCTTTATCGGGCATGGAGTGACGTTTACCAATGACACCTACCCGCGCTCCACGAACAGCGATGGAACCCTGCAAAACGGCGCGGACTGGGAAGTCAGGCCCACAATCGTGCGCAAGGGCGCGTCGATCGGCTCCGGTGCCACTCTTCTCTGTAATCTAAGCGTCGGTGAAAACGCGATTGTAGGCGCCGGGAGCGTCGTAACCAAAGATGTCCCACCCAACACCATCGTGGCTGGAAATCCGGCCCGGGTGCTGCGGTCGATTGAAGCACAAACTGAGGAGTCCAATGTCAGAAACTAACAAAATACCATTCCTTGATCTCATTACTCCGCATGCGGAACTCGAAGCGGAGCTCACGGAAGTCTTTCGCCGTGCCTTGCGCACCGCCGGATTCATCGGCGGCCCGATGGTGGAGGAATTCGAGGCCTCTTTCGCGGAATTCTGTGCCGCAGAGCATGCCGTGGCCGTCAGCAGCGGAACCGACGCGCTTCGTTTCGCTTTGATGGCCTGCGGCGTCGGATCGGGCGATGTCGTCGTGACCGTGCCCAATACATTCATCGCTACCACAGAGGCAATATCGCAGGCCCGCGCGATACCGGAGTTTGTGGATGTCGATGAACAAACCTACAACCTCTCCGTCGAAATGCTCGAGCGCTTCCTGGAAAAGCGGTGCGTCAGAAACAATGCCGGCAAGCTCATCAGCCTGCGCACTGGAATGCCGGTCAAGGCAATCGTCCCCGTGCATCTCTATGGCCAGATGGCCGACATGGATCCGATCCTTGCATTGGCCGACCGCTTCGGGCTTGTCGTAGTTGAAGATGCCTGTCAGGCGCACGGTGCGGAATATTTTTCCAAGCGGCACAACCGCTGGATGAAAGCCGGCACCATGGGCCGCGCAGCTGCATTCAGCTTTTACCCGGGCAAGAACCTCGGGGCATGTGGCGAGGGCGGAGCGGTCACTACAGATGACAGGGAAGTGGCTGAAAAGGTCAGGATGCTTCGCGATCACGGTCAGGCGCATAAGTACTATCACGACATCGAAGGTTATAACGGGCGGCTGGATTCCATTCAGGCTGGCTTGCTGCAGGTGAAGATGGCGCATCTGGCCGGCTGGAACCAACTGCGGCGAGATCGCGCCGTGCACTACAACAGTCTACTCGCCGAGAACGAGACGGTGGTCTGTCCGCACGAGCCGTCGTGGTCGCGAGCCGTGTATCACCTTTATGTCATCCGCACGCAGGATCGCGATGGATTGATGAAGCAACTGAAGGAGGCCGGCATTGCCACAGGAATTCATTACCCGATTCCGCTCCACCAGCAGAGGGCCTACGCCTCACTGGGCTACGAGGCAGACGAACTGCCAATAAGCACACGGGTGGCGGCCAGGATTCTCTCACTGCCCATGTTCCCGCAACTCACCGCAGCGCAGCAGGCGCGCGTGGCCGAGGAGATCGAGAACTTTACGAGACGGGGACGTGCCGCGGCTGGGCCGGAGGTTCTGGCCGTGCGGAACTGAGGCATGCACAGCAGCGCTCGGACAGACGGCCCGCGCCGGGGGACACAGCCGTGAGTCTGCGGTTCGATCGTGCCGGCACGCTGTACTTCGCCGCGCCGCTGCTCGGGGTGCTCGCCGGGCGGCGCGACGACAGAATTCCAATCCTCATGTACCACAGCGTGGCCGACGAGGATGAGTCGGCCCTGCAACCTTACTATTGGATCGCAACGAGGCCGGCTCAGTTTATGCGGCAGATGAGGTGGCTGCACGAGCACGGCTACCGAACAGCGAGCCTGGCTTCGGCAGTGGGCCTGTTGCAGGTGGGCGTGGGCACGGCCGAAAAGACCGTGGTCATCACCTTCGACGACGGCTATCGGAACTTCTGCCAGCACGCCTTTCCGGCGCTTGAGCAGTTCGGGTTTACCGCCTCCATGTTTCTGCCCACGGCGTCAATCGGCGATCAGTCGCAGGTCTTCAACCGGCGGGAGTGTATGACCTGGGGCGAGGTGCGGGAACTGCAGCAGCGGGGTATCTCTTTCGGATCGCACACGGTGAACCATCCCCAGCTCTATGGACTGGAGCCGGATCGCATCCGCGAGGAGATCGTGCGGTCCCGGCAGACGATTGAGGACAAAGCGGGCTGCGCGGTCAATTCCTTCGCCTATCCTTATGCCTTTCCGCAGATTGATCGACCGTTCAAAACGATGCTGCGGGCGACTCTGGAAGAGAGCGGCTACCGCTATGGGGTTTGCACGCAGATCGGGCGGGCTGGGGCGGCGAGCGATCCTTTGTTTCTGGAACGACTTCCGGTCAACAGTGCGGACGATCCGGCGCTGTTACAAGCCAAATTGGCTGGGGCTTACGACTGGGTAGGTGGCCTGCAGTCGCTGGCCAAGAGGATCAGAAAACCTCGCACGAGAGCTTGAACCCAAAAGTACACAGCGGACGCACCTTTTTACATGGTTCAGAGGGAAGCCCCGGTAAATTCGGCTGGTATAGAACATTGTAAGACTCTTATTACCGATGCAAAGACGACGAGCAGATCGTCCCTGAACGATAGTGGGAGGCCTTAGAATCAATTGGATAGGGTGTACGTGACTATAGTGCACATCCTAGGTTGCTTTCCCCTTGCCGACTGGTCTTCGGATTGCAGAGAATTAAGCACACACTAGCGCCGCATAGGTGGCTTATAGTTCGGTGCAATCCTCTGAGGAGGCCTGTCGATGTTCAGCCAGTCCCGTTTTATCGGTGTCGCGTCCTTCAACGTATTCTTACTTAGTGTTTTCTCACTTTTCTTGGTGGCGCACCCGGCATTCGCGACGACCAGGTACATCGCCCAGACGGCGG
>JBEKWT010000013.1:0-21751 GCA_049512795.1 Occallatibacter sp. | reverse complement strand
TGGCTGCTCGATCACCACAACGAATTCCGCAAGCTGCTCAAGAGGCCTGCTGTGCGCAAACTCTACGACGAATTCGAGGGCAACGCGCTCACGCGCCCGCCGAAGGGCTTCCCGTGCGAGCATCCGGGGATGGATCTCATCCGGTGCCGCCAGTGGGGGCTGGCCGCTGAGCTGCCAGCGAAGGTCGCTCTTAAAAAGGACATTGCCGACGTCGTGATCCGCTACTTCAAAGTCGCCGCTCCCGTCGTCGACGCGCTGAACACGCCGATTGCGGCGTCGCTAACGCCCAAAAGAAGGGTGCTCTTCGGGTTGAAATGAACGCGCCGGAATTGAATGGGTTTCCCACCGTTGCCGCAAAAAAACAAAGATGCGGCACGGATCCACCCCACAGTCGAGGACCTTTCGCAGGATCGAGAACCCCAACATTGAAACCTGCCAAACCCGCTCCAATTGCGGGTTTCAGAGGGCCGATGGCCAAAATTCCGGCAAAAATCGGCATTTCACCCATAAAAACCGAAGAAAATTGTGGAAAAGCCGCATTTTCCCATTGACTTTGCCCATGCCCAAGCCGCATGGTAACCATCGGCAGGGTTCTTCGTAGCCGCATGAATACAGGGTTTTCGCGCCAAGTAGCTTAGATCGCCCCTCCTCCATGCGGTGAGAATGTTGCGCGGAAGCCCCACCAATCAGGCAGCCCAGAGGGCTCGCCGAGAAGGAGAACATTCAATGGCATCTGGATTGACCAAAACAGCCCTGACACGGCTCCTGGCCGAGAAGCTCGAACTAACCAACAAGCAATCCGCGGCGTTCCTTGACCTGCTGGCGGAGACCGCCATCAAGGAGACCAAGAAGAGCGGCGTATTCGTAATTCCCGGAATCGGCCGTCTGGTGAAGGCCGAGCGCAAGGCCCGCATGGGCCGCAACCCTCAAACCGGCGAGGCCATCAAGATCAAGGCCAAGACCGTGGTGAAGTTCCGCGTGGCCAAGTCCGCCAAGGACGTGATCGCGCCTCCGAAGAAGTAGTTCCTCCCCCAGCGCGGTTCCACAAATCACGTGCTTTTCCCAGTGTCTTGCAGGGTGGTTTTTTCCTGATGAAAAAGCCACTCGGCAGTTGTGGCTTCGTGAGTGGCAATCATGGAATCGCTGACTGTGCGGAAAAGGGGAGAGCCTCGCGCTCTCCCTTTTTTCGTTTGCCCATTTGGCGCCCCGCCCGAAATGTGATGGATTTTCCCGCACACTGCCGGCCTGCTGGCTCATCCAATGAGCCATGACAACGGCTTCGGCTATCCCTGAGCAAATCTCCGTCTCTCCGGTGCGCAACTCGTCGGTGATCCTCCTGTTGCGCCTGGAAGGGCTGGCGGCAGCTACTGCCGCGGCCGTGCTTTATGCGCGCACGGGCGCGAGCTGGTGGCTCTTCGCGGCGTTGTGGCTTGCGCCGGACCTTTCGATGCTCGGCTATCTAGCCGGTCCGTGCATGGGCGCGCGCATCTACAACGCATTCCATACATATGTAGCGCCGGGAGTGCTGGCACTTTGCTCGCTGCTGCCCGGAGCGCACGGTGCGTTGCCGATTGTGTTGATTTGGGCCAACCATATCGGCGTTGACCGGCTGCTGGGCTTCGGCCTCAAGTACGCCGACGGCTTCGGATTCACGCATCTGGGTCGTGTGGGAAAGCCGCGAGCCTGATCACGCAGCGCCGGGTTTGGGCTTGTCCACTTTGGATTCTCTGCGGGGCACGAGCGCGCGCACGATCAGCCAAGCGCCGAAGGCGATGAGGATCGACCGTGGCCAGTTGAGATGGAAGCCGCCCCATGCGACGGCGAAAACCGCCGCGCTCACCAAGGTAGGAATCCACGCTTTCATCAGGCCACGCGCCACGAGCGAAGCCAGAAAGCTCCAGAAGATTCCCTCCAGCATGAGTTGCTGATCGTAGAACCAGGCGAGAACGGCCATGGTGAAGAATGCGCCGATGGGAAAGACCTCAGTGAAGGCGGCAGTAAGCCAGTGCGCCTTGTTCCCCGCGGGCGGCAAGCTGGCGCGCAGGCGGGGAATCAGCCGCGGCACGGCGCGCAGATACTCCTCGTAGGGCTGGCCGAGTTGGCTGGCGAGGAATGCTTCTTCGCCCAGAATCAGGCGCAAGTAAAAGATCGTGAGCAGCACCACGGTAAATAGCGCGCCGCTGGGCGGCATTAGCAGCGACACGGCGATCATCATGAACCAGCCGCCGAGGTAGAGGGGATTGCGCATGTAGCGGTAAGGGCCGTCGGCCATCACTGCGCCGGCCTGCATGTCGCCGTGATGAACCGTGGCGTATCCCAGGTAGGCTGCGCCCCACACGCGCAAGATCGCGCCCGCGAGCGCCGCAAGCGCGCCCAGAACGATAACGATCGGCGTGGCCGCAGCGAAACTCACGACGCCCAGCTTGCTCAATTGGAGTGGAAGCCACTCGAGCGCGGAGATTCGCTGGCCCATATCCCACGAGCCGGTCGAAGACGCGATCCACGGCGCCCAGAATCCGAAGAAGACAATGACGATTTGAATGATCATCCGCAGACGAAACTCGATCGCACTTGCGCGCATGTTTCTCTCCGAGGCCGAAGTGGGTCATCCGGACACCCTAGATTACTCAATTGGGCCACGGCGCGTCTGTCCGAGTCGCCGCAGTCACCCGCCGCTCTGGAACGAGTGTAGAATCCCTTCAACGTTCGAGCCGCAATGCGAGAGAATCGCGCTCCGGCCGGAACCACAGAGGCATGGTTGATGAACGTGGTGCGAACATTCGCTGTTTCTGGGCTGGCGCTCGTTGTCTGCGCCGCAGTCGCCGGTCAGGCTGCACCAACCCCGAGCACGCCAAGTCTTAGCTCGCCAAGTCCTGGCCAGCCCAGTCTTAGCCTGCCAATTCTTAGCTTGAACGATCAGTTGATTGCCGCGGCTACCAACGGCGACGCGGCAGGCGTTCAACAGCTCCTGCAAAAGGGCGCCAACATTGAGGCCAAGGACAACCTGGGCTGGACTCCGTTGATCTGGGCTGCTTATCAGGGCCACACTGACGTGGTCGCGCTCCTGCTCGAAAAAGGCGCCAACCTTGAAGCCAAGGGAAAGAGCGGTCAAACCGCGTTGCACGAAGCCGGCTACATGGGGCACACCGATCTGGTGATGCAGCTGCTGGAGATCGGCGCGAAGATCGGCGACAAAGACCGGCGCGATTGGCCGGCGCTGCCTGAAGCGGCCAGCCAGGGCAACCTTGGAGCCGTAGGGTTGCTGCTTGCAAAAGGCGAGGATGTCAATGCGAAGGATGAAAACGGCGAAACGGCGCTCATCCGCGCGGCCAGCGCCGGCCAGATGGATGTGTTGAAGCTGCTGCTCGAAAAGAAGGCCGATATCGAGGCGAAAGATAAAGATGGCGCCACAGCGCTGATCGAGGCGGCTTATAAAGGCAACGCCGATGCGGTCGAGGCGCTTTTGGACGCGGGCGCGAACATCGAGGCCAGGGCCAGCGCCTATCCCAACGAAGGGGATACCGCACTGATTGAAGCAGCCGGCCGCGGCAAAGCCGACGTTGTCACGCTTCTGCTGGCGAAAGGCGCCAACATCGAGGCCAAAGACAAGAACGGCTGGACGCCGCTGATCCAGGCGGGCGATATGGGTCAGCCTGAAGTGTTGCAGTTGCTGCTGGCCAAAGGCGCCAACATCAACGCCAAAGGCAAGGACGGCAACACGGCGCTCCATTGGGCGATCAACGAGCAGCACCCCGACGCGGCAAAGGTGCTCGAGGATCACGGCGCGAAATAGGACTTCGCTCGGCCTCCCCATTTTGGCGGGCGGCCAGGCTATTTCAAGGTCTTGATTGTGGAGCCGTCGGGAATCTTCACGTCGAACTGGCTGTCAGTAACGTCGACGTTCTCGTGTACTGCTTCAAAACTCAGCACAAGTTGAATTCCCTCCTGCGGGCGCTTGATGGTCACTTTGGACGGGTACTTGCCGGCGCTGAAGGTGGTGTAGTTGCTGTAGAAAATCTGCGTTTCCAGGACGCCTTCGCTGTTGTAGAGATACTGGTCGTAGGGCAGCATGTCGTCGCGGTGGAACGTGATGGTGCGGGCAGGCAGGAGCTCATGGCCGCTCTTGTGGTGCATGACACTCAAAACATATTCCGGCTCCGTGTATAAATGCTTCTTCGCGGCGTCTTCGACCGTCTCCGTATCGCTGGCCACCATGTATTCATCGTCCGGGTCCGTGCCACGCACCGCGATCGCATCCAGGAAAAAGTCCGGACGAAGATTCAAGAGCGCCGTGGGCGACTCCTCAGTGACATGATTCGTGCCCTCGATGGCCAGGTTCTTTGACGGAACAACGAGCGTGAAGTGATTGCCGTCGCTGGCCATGTCGAAGATCATCAGGCCGAAGTACGTTCCCCTGACGCGCAGCATCTTCGGTTTGCGCATGATAATGACCCCGCGGCAGGAAGGGAGATCCTCAGCAATGCCACCGGTTTTCGTCTCGGTCGCGTAAATCTCCGCAGTGGCCGTCAGAGTCTGCAATGCATCCCAGCGCTCATTCAGTTGCTTCACCAGTTGGTCCGGCGTAGCCGTTTGCACATTTGTCGGCGCGATCGGCACCGGTAAATGGCGCTTGGTGGGGATGAAGTAGGAACATCCCGCGAGCAGGAGCGGAAGAGCCAGCCCCGCGGCGCGGGCGAGCGGAGCAAGCGGCTTCATCGCTCACCCGCCTTCTTCTGCGCCTTGCGATAGTTGGCCACGTTGCGGTTGTGCTCATCCAGAGTTTCCGCGAAGAGCGAGTGGCCTTGTGCGTTGGTCCCAGCCGCCACAAAGTAGAAATAGTTTGTTTTGGGCGGATTCATGGCCGCGCGTAACGACGGGAGGCCTGGGTTGCACACAGGTCCCGGCGGCAACCCTGCGTGCAGATACGTGTTGTAGGGTGTGTCGTGGGTGAGATCGCTCTGGTAGATAGCGCCCCGCCAACGCCCTGCCACCTCAAGCCCGTAGATGACCGTGGGATCGATGTTGAGCGGCATGTTTTTGGCCAGGCGGTTCTCAATCACACTGGCCACGAGCGGGCGCTCGGCATCTACTGCCGTCTCGCGCTCTACAAGCGACGCAATTGTAACCACCTGATGCACATTCTCACCTAACCCCAATTGCGTGGCCACGACGCGGAAGCGTTTTACCATGGCGCCTACCATCTCGGTCGCCGTCACGTTCGGTGAAAAACGGTAGGTGTCTGGAAACAGGTAACCCTCCAGACTCTTCGCGCCCGGATCTATATCGGCCACCAGATCCGTGTGGCTTCTTGCCGCATCCAGAAAGTTCAGGCGGGTACCCAGCTTTGCCTGTTCCACGCGCGCGGCAATCTCGAAGATGTTTGCCCCTTCAGGAACCGTCAAAGCAATGGTAAAAACGTCGCCACGGGCAATCCGCCCATAAACCTCGGCGACCGGAGCCGGATGGTCGAAGCGGTACATTCCGGCGTGCAGCGTTCCGTGCCGCATCCAGCGCACCAGATCGAATGCGTACCGGGTGCGAACCACGCCCGCCGCCTCGAGTTGACGCCCAATGCGCACGGCGGAGGAGCCGGGCGCTATGTCGACGAACGTCTCCGTCTCTGGCCCGTAAGGGGTGAAGATCAACCACGCCGCGGCCCCCGCCGCGAGCACTGCAACCATCAGCAATACCAGCAAGATGCCTGCCGCCCCGGAACCCTTCTTTTTGCCGCCACTCCGTCTGCGTCGAGCCATCCTGCCGTTATGGACCCTTCCCTGAAAAAGAATAGGGACGCGAAGATTCCTTTTGGGTGTTCCCCCCTGCCTCGATTGTACCGGGATTAAAGCGCCGCCGCGCCAGCCGCGAGCCGATGCGGGGCAGACGGTGAATTAAGTTTGTAAGGTGGGCTGTAAGCTGGGCCGTAAGCTGAATGTGAGGTGCAGCATAAGTGGAATCTGGCGGACACCTCCGCTATCTCGGCCTGGACGTCGGCAGCCGCCGCGTCGGCGTGGCGGTGTCGGACGAGCTGGGCCTCACGGCGCAGCCCGTTTTGACGCTCGAGCGGCGCAACAGCCGGCGTGAAGACCTGCGTTCGCTGGCGCGGCTCTGTCGGCGGTTTGCCGTTGCAGGAATCGTGGTTGGCAACCCGTTGCATCTCTCCGGCGATTCGAGCCCGCGCGCATTCAAAACCCAGGCCTTTGCCGCCGAGCTGGGCGAACTCACGGGCCTGCCCATTCACTTTTGGGATGAGCGCCTGACCACCCACGAGGCGCACCAGATTCTATACAAGGCCGGCCATGAGCGGCAGAAGCACCGGAAAGTCGTCGATCAGGTGGCGGCGACGCTGATTCTGCAATCGTTTCTGGACGAAAAGCAGAGGTCGGAGACCACAGACTAGAGATCATGTGACAATTTCCGTTAAAGGGCTTTGCTTTTCTTCTCGAAGATGGAGTTTTCTGTCCAAGTCCAGACTGGAGCCCGAAGCAATCTGATGGCTCGCACGCCGATCTCTGGTCTCAGATCTCTGTGCTCCCTGCCTTATAATGAAGGGTCAGGAACGTCTATCTTTTCGCGGCTGGAGCAGCCCCTCTTGCGCCACCGGACGACACCGGAATAAATCGGATTACGGATGCCCGATCACATCAAAAAGAAGCTCCTCGAGGAGATCAAGCAACTCGAGTACGAGCTGACCACAGAGTTGCCCGCCGAGATCAAGAAGGCGCGGGCTCTGGGAGATCTGTCGGAAAACGCCGAGTATCACATGGCCAAGCAGCGGCAGGAGTTCGTGAATGCCCGGCTGGGCCAGCTCAAGAAACGCATGGGGGAACTCTCGCTCGTCAATCTCGCGAACATTCCCCGCGACAAAGCCGGATTCGGATCGACGGTCGTGGTTTACGACTCGACCAAAGACGAAGAGCTGGTATACCGGCTGGTAACGAGCGAAGAGTCCGACGTCTCCAAAGGGCTCATCTCCACAACTTCACCCATTGGCCAGGGGATTGTGGGTAAGAAGGTGGGCGACGTGGTCACCATCGTGACGCCCAACGGCAAGCGCGAACTGGAAATCCTGAAACTGACGACGATCCACGACGAAGCCGCAGCGGCTGAACCTGCGGACGGTGCAGCGCAATAATAGGGAAGAACTGACTGCTAGCCTCTAGCCTCTGGCTCTTCCAAAGTGAAGCGATGAAACTGGTTCCAGCAGAAAAGAGGCTAGGAGCTAGAAGCTAGGAGCTGGAAGCTCAAATGACCTGGACTAGCGAGTTTGGCCGTGCCTGCGGCTGGCTTTTGGACCGCATCGTGCATGGGCTGGCGCTCACCCGCATCTCGCCGAACGCGCTTACCTTCATCGGGCTGGTCATCAACATCGTCGCCGCATTCCTGTTTGGCCACGCCAACGCCACCAACGGCGACCTCATGTTTTTCTACGCGGGGCTGGTCATCTTCGGCGCCGGCATCTTCGACATGGTCGACGGCCGCGTGGCGCGCCGCCTCAACAAGGTCACCGTCTTCGGCTCATTCTTTGACTCGGTCATCGACCGCTATTCCGACGTTGTGCTTTTCTTCGGGCTGCTGGTCTACTACGGGCGCATCAACCGCTTGCGCTACGTTGTGCTGGTGGCGTTCGTCATGGTCACTTCGCTGATGGTCAGCTACACGCGCGCCCGTGCCGAGGCGCTCATCGGCTCGTGTAAAGTGGGCTTCATGGAGCGTCCCGAGCGCGTCGTGCTCGTCCTGCTGGGCGCGCTGTTCAACCACTGGGGAGTGATGGCTCCGGTGCTGTGGCTGATGGCCGTGCTTTCGACCATCACCGTCGCTCATCGCATCATCTACACCTACCAGAACACCAAGCACCTGCCGCCGCTGCCGTGAAAAAGCCAGCTATTAGCTATTAGCTTGACCTGCCAAGGCAGGTCCCCCGTTTCGAGCCCAGCCTATTCTTTGGCTGGCGGCAAATGGCCGGGAAATTTCTCGCAAGACAGAAAGCCCTCGGCTCCAGCACAATGGAGCTGGAAGCTAACAGCTAGAAGCCAACGGCTAGCTTCTCGCATCTCATAGCCATGAGCACAGAAAAAGCGACATTCGGAGCAGGGTGTTTTTGGGGCGTGGAGGCGGCGTTTGCGGCCATCCCCGGCGTGACGGCGACGGCCGTCGGCTATGAGGGGGGATCGCTCGACCGGCCTACCTACAAGGACGTGTGTACCGACAAGACCGGCCACGCCGAAGTGGTCGAGCTCGACTTCGACCCCGAAAAAGTGACCTACGAAAAGCTGCTCGACGCGTTTTTCGAGCTGCACGATCCAACGACGCTCAACCGCCAGGGACCGGACTGGGGCACGCAGTACCGCTCGGCCATCTTCTTCCACTCGCCGGAGCAAGAGGCGCAAGCACGCGCCAAGATCGAGCAACTCAACGCCGATAGCCGCTACAAGCCGCGCAAAATCGTGACCAAAGTGGAACCGGCGCAGACATTCTGGCGCGCCGAGGACTACCACCAGCGGTATCTCGAAAAGCGCGGCCAGGCGAGCTGCCACATCTGAATCTGAAAGACAGGTGTCGGGTCTCAGGGATCAGGTGTCAGTTCGCAGTTCGTAGCTGTCAGTCCTGAGCGTGAGCGCCGCTGCTCTCAGCCTGCGGGTCTGGATTCTCCGCGGCATCGGGCGCTTCCAGCGATTCGGCTTCAGTCTCCTCATCGGACTGTGCTTCCAGCGGGGCCACTTCGCCCTCAACAGGCTCAGCTTCCGCTTCCGCCTGCGCATCTGATGCGGCGCCGGGCTCATCGATCCACAGGCTGGTGATCCACCACGCAACTACGCACAAGAACACCACATTATTGCCATGGAGCAGCCTGTCGCGCACGGCCATAAAGTGTTCGTACTCCGCCTGTGTTGCGACGTGTGTGTGCGTGCCCATGGCCCGCAGAGTTTCGATCATCGTCAGTTGCGCGAGGGCAGCCGTCGAGAGACCGATCGCGATCCGCTGCGCGTGGCTGTGCCATCCAGCCCCGAAGCGAAGTCCCAACAATGTGATCAGGAGTCCCAGTTCGATCGTCAGCACACTGGAGAGCAAAGTGCCCTTGTCCGCGGCCACCTGCATCAGCTGGATCACCTCCAGCTCTGAATTAGCCGTCAGCGTCTTCCACGCCGGCCAATGCCCCCACATCACCATCACCGCAACGCCCACGGCGAGCATCGCCACCGTGCCAACGATCCAACCGAGTTTCCCCAAGCCCGGAAATGCGCGCCGCGCCAACTCCACCAGGACGAGCAGCCCGATCACCATATCCAGGTCTGACAGCCCCCAATAAATCTCTCCCCCCGCGATGCGCGGCACCCTGCTCAGCAGGAGCTGCTCTGTCAGCAACAGCAGTCCCATGGTCGCAATGCTTGCGGTAAACCACGGAAAACGCTTAGCCCTGTCGCGCCCCAGCAGCACCACAAGCAAAACCAGCAGCGCCGCAAACGTGAGCGTCCACAGAATCTGAGACGCCGAATAATCGAAATTGAAGTGCATTTGAACCTTGTCCGGGCGCAGCGTTATTCAGCCGCAAGCCCCCATTCATTCTAATCGGGCAGCGAGCCCCAACAACGAAACTGGAGCAGCCTGCCATAATTCCATCATGCTGGTTCTCGCTTCCGCCTCGCCGCGCCGCAGTGAACTTCTGACGCAGGCGGGCTACCGGTTCCGCGTGCACCCCGCGCACATCCCCGAAGATGCTTTGCCGGGCGAGGACCCGATCGTCTATGTCACCCGCCTGGCGCGAGAAAAGGCAGAGGCCGTTTTTCGTGATCTCGCCGCTGCCAATCCAAAACCAGAAAAAATTGCCGTGCTGGGCGCCGACACAACCGTCGTTCTGGATAAATCGATCCTGGGCAAGCCGGCGGATGCGGCCGACGCCGCGCGCATGTTGCGGCTGCTCTCGGGCCGCACGCATCGTGTCATCACCGGCGTGGCTCTAGTCACTGCCGAGGGCGTTGAAGTCGCTGCCGAGGCCACAGCCGTTCGCTTTCTCACGCTCTCCGATGCGGAGATCGCCGATTACGTAGCCGGCGGCGAGCCCATGGACAAAGCCGGCGCCTACGCCATCCAGGGCCGCGCCGCCCGCTGGATTCCCCGCATTGAGGGCTGCTATTTCAACGTGATGGGGCTGCCGCTGGCGCTGGTTTCGTCGCTGCTCGAGTCGTGCAACTGCCTGGAGTGAGCGGGCTGAACGAGCGGAGTTTCCAACATAAATGACTGAAGAGTCTCAATCGGGCTAACGTGCATTGGTTTTCGCGCTAGAATGGTTGCACTTAAAAGCAGGGCCACTCTCATGCGGAATTCTCTCTTCCTGTGCGGAGCAGTCGGGTTGTTCGCTGCTCTGTCGCCGGCGCTCATTCACGCTCAGTTCCAGCCGCCGAATCCCGACGAGCTCAAGATGACCTCCGATCCCAAAGCGCCGGGGGCGGCGGCGGTGTATCTCGATTTCGAGGAAACCGACAACGACAAAGAGCACAACCAGAACTACTACGCCCGCATCAAGGTGCTTACCGAGAAGGGCAAGGAGGCGGCAACGATTCAGATTCCCTACTGGGGAGGAGAGTTCTCGATCGGCAGCGTCAGCGGCAGGACCATCCACTCCGATGGCACCATCGTTCCTCTCACCGTCAAGCCCGAGGATCTCCTCGTCCAGAAGTCGAACGAAGTTGAGGTCGGCCGTCAGACCTATGCCGAGCAAGTGCGCAGAGAACGAACGGTCTTCACGCTTCCCAGCGTGGAGGTCGGCAGCATTCTTGAGTATTCGTTCCAACTCCGCTTCAACGAGCAATTCTATTGGCACCTCGATCCGTATTGGGAAGTGCAACAGAAATACTTCGTTCACAGAGCGCATTTCCTGTTCACGCCTTTTGACGCATTCAATCTGGTTTGGTGGCCGCATTTGCCCGAGGGCGCAAGCGTCAAGACCGATGCCGGAGGCCGTTACTATCTCGATGTCACCGACGTCCCTCCGACGCCGGACGAAGAGTGGATGCCGCCCATTGATAGCTTCCTTTACAAAGTGCGTTTCTACTACAGAAGCCAATTCGATCCCCTCGATGTCGAGGAGTATTGGAAAGCCGAAGCGAAAAGCTGGTCGAAAGACGTTGACCACTTCGCCGAGCCGACTAAAACCATCCGCGACGCGGCTGCCGGCCTGGTTGCGCCCGGCGACACCGATCTTGTGAAGGCGCAAAAGCTCTACGCCGCCGTCGAGGCCCTCGACAACGCTGATTATTCGCGTCAAGTCAGCACATCGGAGCTGCGGGAGTTGAAGCAGAAACAGGCCGGTCGCGCTGAGGACACATGGACCCAGAAACGCGGCGACAGCAATGACCTCGCCCTTCTCTACTTATCCATGTTGCGCGCTGCCGGCCTTACCGCATATGCCACAACCATCGTGGACCGGGATCGGGGCGTCTTCGACGCCAGCTACATGAGTCTCAACCAGCTCAATCACACGCTGGTGATCCTGAGCACAGGCGGCAAGGAGATTCTCCTCGATCCCGGCGAGAAGATGTGCCCCTTCGGGGTCGTAAATTGGAGGCACTCTCACGCCGAGGGCCTGCGGCAGAGCGCGGACGGGCCGGGCAGGGCGATTACTCCAACTCAGGTTTTCGGCTCGAATACCATCAAGCGCGGCGGCGAGATGACTGTCGATCCGCACGGCGGCATCACGGGGACCCTGCAAATTGTAATGACCGGCCAGGAGGCGCTCCGTTGGCGCCAAACCGCCCTCGAAGTCGACGCTTCGGAGCTCAAGAAAGCATTCGACCGCGACCTTGAGAAGATTGTGCCCGAAGGCGTCGAGGCTCACGTTGACCACTTCCTGGGACTGGATGATCCAGGCAGCCTGCTGATGGCCATCGTCAAGGTCACCGGTACGCTGGGTACGGCAACGAGTAAACGGCTCATTTTGCCAGGTTTCTTCTTTGAGACCCGGGAGAGTGAGCCCTTTGTCAACGAAGAGACGCGCCAGCAGCCGATCGATATGCACTATGCCGAACAAGTGACCGAGCAGTTGATCTACGATCTGCCCGCGGGCGCTTCGGTGGAGGGCGCGCCCGAAGACACGAAAGTTTCCTGGGAGGGCCGCGCCGTCTACATCGTCAAATCCAAATCGGACCCTGGGCAGATTACGGTCGCCCGCGTGCTCGCCCGTGCCTTCGATTTGGCAAGGCCCTTGGATTATCAGGACTTACGCGGGTTCTACCAGAAGGTTTCTGCCGCCGACCAGGGACAACTTGTCTTTACCGTTCCGGCGAATCAGAAAGGGTTCTGAACCTCCTGCACAGTACCACCGCGTCCTCACTTGCGATGAATTCCCGGAATTGTTCCGCTTCGAAGATTGTTCCGGGGTAGAATGGTCGCACTTTAACACCAGGGCCGAATTCCATGTCGAGATCGATTTTGCTGCGCGGCGCAGTTTTGATCTTCGCCGCCGTGTCGCCGGTTATCGTCTGCGCGCAGTTTCAGCAGCCCACCGACGAAGAGCTCAAGATGACTGCCGATCCCAAGGCGCCGGGAGCGGACGCGGTGTACCTGGACATCGAGAAGGTCACCAACGATCCGATCCACTTTGAGAGTGTTTACGTCCGTCTCAAGGTGCTCACCGAGAAGGGCAAAGAGCTGGCCACCGTGGAAGTGCCCTACGCGAAAGGCAATAGAAAGGTCACCGGCATTAAGGGCCGCACCATCCACCCGGATGGAACTGTGATCCCGCTCAACGTAAAGCCGGAGGATCTGTTGAGCGAAAAAACCGGTCAGAATCAATTTGGACGCGTGGTCTTCACGCTCCCCAGCGTGGAAGTGGGAAGCATCCTGGAATACAGCTATCAATATCAATGGGACGATAACGACTTCATTCCGCCAAGGTGGGAGATCCAGGGGCCTTATTTTATCCACAAGGCGCATTTCCAATTCACACCCTTCAAGGCATTTATGCCGACAGGTTCACCTGGCACCGACACCGGCATGTACTTGGTCGACAGTCGGGGGCGCACAATGAGCAGCCTGATCTGGTGGCGGCTTCTGCCGAAAGACGTGGAGATTCGGACCAGCGTCAATGGCAGCTACAGTGTGGACCTGACCGATGTTCCTCCCGCTCCCGACGAGGAGCACATGCCGCCCATCCAGAGCCTGCTTTACAAGGTGGACTTCTACTACAGCTACGCTCATGACCCAGGGGCGTTCTGGGCGAGCGAGGCCAAGCTATGGTCGAAAGATGTGGACAAGTTTGCCGAGCCGTCGAAAACGATTCAAGACGCAGTGAGGGGCCTGATCGCGCCCACGGACAGCGACCTCGACAAGGCAAAGAAGCTCTACGACGCAGTCCAAGCCCTGGACAATACCGACTATTCACGCACAAAGAGCGCGTCGGAGATGAAGGAGTTGAAGGTCAAAGAAGCCAGGCACGCCCAGGACACCTGGACGCAGAAGAGCGGATCGAGCGAGGACATCGCCATGCTCTACCTGGCCATGTTGCGCGCCGCGGGACTGAAAGCGTATGCAATCAAGGTCGTCGATCGCAACCGGGCCAACTTCGACCCGTCCTATATGAGCCTGGATCAGCTTGACACCACGCTGGTGGCGTTGAGCACCGACGGCAAGCTGATCGTCCTCGACCCCGGGGAGAAGATGTGCCCGTTCCAAACAGTGAATTGGCGGCATTCTGGCGCCGCCGGCATCGGCGAGAGCGCGGAGGGCGGCTCCCTCGCCGTCACCCCGATGCAGCAATACAAGGACAATGTCACGCAACGTCTCGGGGATGTCTACCTCGACGCTCAAGGCGGGATTACGGGGCACATCAACATCATCATGACCGGCCAATCGGCACTCCACTGGCGGCAGCGGGCGCTTGAGGAAGATGACACGGAACTAAAGAAGGAGTTCGACCGCGAAGAATTGGAACAGACCGTGCCCGAGGGCGTTGAAGCGCATGTCGACCACTTCCTGGGTATGAACGATCCGTACTCAAACTTGATGGCGGTGGTCAACCTCAAGGGATCGCTCGGCACGGCGACAGCCAAGCGCCTTATTTTGCCCGGCTTATTCTTTGAGACCCGTGGTAAGGTGCCTTTCGTCAGCGAGGAAAAGCGTCTGGTGCCGGTCGATATGCACTACGGCGAACGCGTAACCGATGAGATCGCCTATCACCTCCCTGGCGGAGTCACCGTGGAGGGCGCACCGCCGGACGCAAACATCTCCTGGACTGGCCACGCAGTCTTTATCGTGAAGAGTAAGGCTGAGCCCGGCCAGATCACGATCGCCAACTCCCTGGCGACAGCATTTACCGAAGCCAAACCGGAAGAGTACCAGGACCTGCGCGGGTTCTACCAGAAGGTGGCCGCGGCCGATCAGGAACCGTTGGTCTTGACTACGTCTGCCACGCAGGCAGGCCCCGCAGGAGTGGCCCACTAATGCAGATGCGCATCTCGCTATCCCGCATTCTTGCTGTCGCAGGCTGCTGCATCGTAGTGCTTCCCGGGTGGCATTTTGCCGCGGCCAAAGAAAAATCGCAGCCAGCGCCGGACTGGGCTGTTGACGCAGCCAAAACGCCGACTCCGGCAAACGTCGGCGATGCCTCCGCCGTCGTCCTGCTCGACGACTTCCTCATCACGGTCGACGAGCAGAATCACGCCGTCGAGCGTGAGCGATCTGCCGTGCGCATCCTCAAGCCGCAGGGGCGGGAGTACTCCCACTGCGAAGCGGAGTACGATACGGACGAAAAGCTGGATTACTTCCACTCCTGGACCATTGCCGCTGACGGCCGGCAGCTCCAGGCCATGGACACGGACTTCATGGACGTCGGAGCCTACGGGGGCGCGGACTTGCAGGCCACCGAGCGCTTCCGCTCGCTGAAACCTCCCGGCGCAGACCCCGGCGCTGTCGTCACCTGCGAAATCGAAACCCATTTGCGGCCCTACATGAATTCCGAGGACTGGATGATTCAGGCGCCGATTCCCGTGGTGGCCGAAGGCCTGGAACTGGCTTTGCCGCCCGGGGGCCATTACGCGGATTCGTGGAGTCACTACAACGCGATCAAACCCGTTGAAACCGTAGACAACCATCTTCGTTGGGAGATCCGGGACATACCGGCGCTCGATCTCGAGAATTTGCACGCTACTCCGCCGTGGGAGGCGCTGGCTGCGCGCATGACGGTGACGTGGGGAGACCAGGCCGCCAAGGGCGCTGACAATCAATGGCGGGTAATCGGCCTTTGGATGGATCAATTGGAAGCGCACCGGCCCGACCCCACGCCGGAGATTAACGCCGAAGCACAACAACTCGTGGCCGGCGCGCCTGACCTTTACACCAAACTCAGCCGCATCACCAGCTACATACAGAACAACATCCGCTATTTCATTATCGTGAAGGGCATCGGAGGATGGCAGGCGCATTACGCTGGCGACATCTATCGCAACCGCTATGGCGACTGCAAAGACAAGACAACGCTCTTGATTTCCATGCTCCAAGCTATTGGTGTCCGGGCCTATTATCTCCACGTAAACAGCGAACGCGGAGTGATCGATCCATCCGCGCCGTCCCTCATTGGCAATCACATGATCACCGCCATCGAGCTGCCGGATGGTGAAAACGATCCTCGCCTGCAAGCGCGCGTGAAAGCCGCGAACGGAAAGACCCTCCTTATCTTCGATCCAACCGATGAGGAAACGCCGGTGGGTCTGATTCGCGGAGAACTGCAGGGTGCGTATGGCAACATCGCGGATGGAGCCGGTAGCCAGGTGCTAAAGATGCCGGTGCTTCCGCCTGCCTCGGCTTCGCTGGACCGCAAGGGTTCCTTTACCCTGGCTGCGGACGGCACGCTCTCTGGCGACATCACCGACGTATTCTCCGGCGTGGACGCAGCGCGCGAGCGCGTTCTGCTCAAAGAAGCGGACGCCAAAGAGGTTCATGACAGGCTGGAGCAGGGACTGAGTTCCGACCTGCCCAGCGTCGACTTCAAGGGGTATGAATTCCACAAGACGGACGCACTCGATCAGCCGGTTACGCTTGACCTGCACCTGAGCGACTCGAGTTATGCGCATGCGGCCGGCCCACTGCTGTTGCTGCGTCCCCGGATTGTGGGCGATGACGCGCAACCCGTGCCGGATGTGATGGAAAATAAGGCGCGCTCCTACCCCATCGAAATTGGCCGTCCGGGAAATTATCCGGGCGACTGGCGCGACAGCTTCGACATTACGCTGCCACCCGGCTATGTCGTCGACGAAACGCCCGATCCGGTGGATGTAGACACGGACTTCGCGAGCTATCATTCGGCCACAACGGCCAAGGGCAACGTGCTTCATTATGAGCGCGACTATGTGGTGCGGCAGGTTGAGATTCCTCCGGAGAAAGCGGCCGAATTCCGCAAACTCGAAAGCGCGATCCTGTTTGACGAAAAGGGCGCGGCGGTGCTCAAGAAGCAATAGACCGGTCCCACAAAGTATTTGCGCGCGGCGCCGCCCGGCTCGGTTGCGCGGTCCGCAGCGGCTCAACCTCGCGCGCCGCAAAGGCTCCTGTGTAGAGGGCGAATCCGCGAACTCCGCGGCATGAATTCGCCTGGTTTTTCCTCTGCCAAGTTAGGTTCATCGCGCTATTTTGCTTGCCCATTGGCGAAAGAGGTGCCCTATACTGCGCTTAGAGCGAGGATTTTCCCCATTCGATGCGGTATCCCTCGCCTGAATATATGGCAACACAACTTAATCGGAAGCGCGCCTACCAGCCACCGACAATCCCGGATCGCCTCTACTTCAAAATTGGAGATGTCGCCGAACTTTGCGGCGTAGAAACGTACGTTCTGCGATTTTGGGAGTCGCAGTTTCCGCAACTGAAGCCGAACAAAAGCGGGACCGGGCAGCGGCTCTATCGCCGGCGCGACGTTGAAATGGCGATGGAGATCAAGCGCCTGGTCCACGCCGAGGGCTACACTCTGTCGGGCGCACGCGCAGTTCTTGGTCACGAGAATCGCCGCCCTGACCGGAGCAAGAAGCCTGATGCGCAGGCCCCATTGCCGCTGGCTGCCGGCGGAAGTAAGCAGCTCGATGCGGTAGCAGCAGCCATCGGCCACGCCCGCGCCGAGTTGCGCGAGATTGCGAGCCTGCTTGGCTCCGCGGTGCAGCAGCAGTCCCGCCGCCGCAACCGCCTTGCTCCGATTCGCGCCGCGTCCGGCTCGCTCTTTCCGTCGTAAGTCAGCCGCTCCAGCAGCATGCGACTCCCGATTCCCCTTCGCGCGATGTGCAAACGGCGAGTGGTCTATACTCTAGCCATGCGCAACGAGTTCACTGCGGTCATTGAACGGGACGGCGAGTGGTTTATTGCCTGGTCGCCCGAAGTCCCCGGCGCCAATGGCCAAGGCCGCACCGTAGAGGAGTGTCGCGCCAGCCTCAGCGAAGCCATTCGGCTGATCCTGGCCGACCGGCGTGAAGACGGCCTGCGCGGAGTTCCTCCTGAGGCCATCCAAGAGACAGTAACGGTGCAATGAAGCGCGAATCTCTGCTTCGCCATTTGCGTTTGCATGGCTGTTATCTGAAACGCGAGGGCGCCGCACACTCGCTCTGGTCGAATCCCAAGACCGGCAAGGTTGAAGCGGTGCCTCGGCATACCGAGGTAGCCGATATTCTCGCGCGAAAAATCTGTCGCGGGCTTTCGGTGCCCGAGATCGGCCGATAGCCGCACGCTGCCTGCCGGCAAACCAGCAGGTGGCGCGAGACTCTTTCGCAAGGTGCTACTCGGCCGTTGCTTCTTCCGCGGCTGGCTCGGCGGCAACTTCGGCAGGAGCGGCTTCGGTAGCGTTCGCAGCAGCGTTAGCCGCGGCTACTTTGTCTTCTTCAGTCACTTCCGCCTGGACCTTCACAGTCACGCGCGCGGTGACTTCGCGGTGCAGCCTGATGGCCACCTTGAATTCGCCGACGCTCTTGAGCGGATCGCCCAGCTGAATTTTGCGGCGATCGACCTCGTGGCCCTGCGCTGCCAGCTCCGCGGCGATGTCGGCCGAGGTGACCGAACCGAAGAGATGCCCTGCCTCGCCGGCCTTGCGGGTAAAGCTGAGCACGAGCGGCTCGAGTTGGGTGACCAATTCCTCGGCCTGCGCCTTCTCTGAGGCGGAGCGGCGCGCGGAAGCAGCCTTCATTTGTTCAATCACGGCCTTGTTGGCCGCGGTGGCCTGCATGGCCAGCTTGCGCGGCAGCAGATAGTTGCGTGCGTAACCGTCGGCCACTTTCACGACTTCTCCGCGAAAGCCCAGGTCGGCTACATCTTCTTTCAGGATCACTTCCATCGGAATCTCTCCATTCTTCCTAAGGTCCGGCTCTTCTCGCGAATCACGTCACGAGCTTCTTTCGCCCCTACGGGGCTGGCGGATCCTTCGTGCTCTTCCCAGGATTCCGTCCGCCGCGGCGGACTCCATCCTGGGCTAACATCTGTGCTCCCTACGGGAGCAGGTAGCGGCTGCGCGTGCCAGAATCTATTTCGTCCGCCCAGGTTAAACGAGCGGTGACGACGCACGAATGCAGCCGAGCAGTCAACCGGCGATCTAGTGCCTCGTTGCGAACGGCAGCAACGCGATGTTCCGGGCCTGCTTGATCGCCTTCGTCAGGCGGCGCTGGTGCGTGGTACAAACGCCGTTAAGCCGCCGGGGCACAATCTTGCCGCGCTCGGCCACAAACTGCTGCAGCAAGCGCACGTCGCGGTAAGGAATCGAGTCGATCTTCTCCGTGCAGAACTTGCACACTTTCTTGCGGCGAAAGAACTTGCCGCGTCCGCCGGGTCCGCCGGCGCCTCGGCCCGGGCCGCGCGGGCCGGAGCCCGGTCCGGATGAGCCGCTTGGTCCGGATGAACTTTGTGGAGCCGCGTCGGGTGCTTTTGCTTGGGTTTCGTCAGCCATCTTGTTTCCTCATTCCATTTCTTTTCGTCCGGGTTCGCCGGAGGACTTTCGAAGGGGTCAGGTTTCAGGTGTCAGGGATTAAAAAAACGAAGTTCGCAATCCGCGAATTCAGGCTTTCTTGGTCCCTTGGTCCCTGTCTTTACGCGTTCGCCTGCACCGGCTCGGCCGGCTCCACGGGCGCGGCTTCAGCCGCCGCTGGAGTTGCAGGAGCCGCAGCCGGAGCCGCCGCGGACGCACCGTCGCTCGCTTTACGGCGCACGCCGCGAGCGGCCTTTACTTTCGCCAGGCGCTTCTCTTCCTCGTCAATGCGCACGGTGATGAATTTGATCACCGGCTCGGTGACGCGCAGCCGGCGCTCGAGTTCCAGAACAACGGGGCCACCGGCTTCAATGGTCAGCAGCACGTAATTGCCGTCGTTGAACCTGCGCACCATGTAGGCCAGCTTGCGGCGGCCCAGCTTCTCTACCGACTTCACCACACCTCCGCCGGTGGTAACCGTGGAGGAGAAGTTCGTAATCAGCTTCTCGGCTTCGTCGTCGTCCACATCGGGACGAATAATAAACATCACCTCATAAACACGCGACATCTGTATTCCTTTTCTGCTGGAGCGCTTTGCTCCAGCTCGCAGCTATCAGCTTTCAGCACCTGGTCTCTACGCCCCTGGCGCCTGATCCTTGTCTTCCTTCCGGTTGAACTCGTTCATCGCGGCTGCTGGTCCCAGTTCGAGGATGCGCCGCGTGGCTGTCGCCACTTTGTCCAGCACCTCGTCCAGTACCGCCAGATCCGCCTTGCGCATCGGCGAGAGCAGATAATCCCTGCCCGGCCGCTTTCCGCCTCCGGCTGCAATTGCCTCCGGAGGTAGATCGGGCGCCACGCCAATCCGCAAGCGCAACCATTCTTCCGTGCCCAGAGCATCGGTTACGCTGCGGGCTCCGTTGTGCCCGGCGGTCGAACCGCGCTCCTTGATCTTGAAGGTTCCCAGCACCAGATCGAGCTCGTCGTAGATCACGAGCAAGTTCCGGGCCGGGTCCACTTCAAACTCTTCCACCAGAGCGGCCACTGCAGCTCCGCTCAGGTTCATAAATGTCTCCGGCTTGGCCAGAACCACCTGGCGCCCTGCGATTCTGCAGGTCGCCGTGGTAGCCCGGCATCGCCGGTTCTGAACCACAACGCCCTCCTGTTGAGCGATGCGGTCGATGGCCATGAAGCCCGCGTTGTGCGGGGTCCACAGATACTCGAGGCCGGGATTGCCAAGCCCCACAATCAGGAAGGGCCCGCTCGAAGAACCGGTCTCGCTTGCTTCAGCCAAGGCTTACTTCTTTGCCTCGGGCTTCTTTGCCGCTGGCGCTTCAGCGTCGCCCTTACCCTTCTTGATGACCTCGGGCTCAGCCGGAGTACCCGCTTCGCCCGCCGCTGGAACCGCTCCAGGCACTGCCGCAACCGCACCCTCCGCGACCTCCGGCGTCGCAACCACTTCCTCGCGGATGTGGACGACGTGAGCCACGGTGGAATCTTCAGGGGTGATGTACCTGACCTTGTCGGAGTGGGGCAACCCGCTCACGCGGATCCCCTGGTGCATGCCCAGATCGCTCACATCCACATCGATGTGGCCGGGAATGTCAGCGGGCAGGCACTCAACCTCGACCTGGCGCAGCACCTGATCAAGAATGCCACCCTCTGCCTTCACGCCTATCGGAATTCCCAGCAGCTTGACGCGCACACGCACGCGCAAAACTTTGTCGAGCGCGATGCGCTTCAGGTCGATGTGAATCAGCTTGTCCTTGATCGGCTCCCGCTGCCAATCGACAATCATGGCCTTGGCGGTCGGATGGCCTGCAACCTCGACATCGAAAATCGTGTTGTGGCCGGTCTCGGAGAGGAGGATCCGCGATATCTGTTTCGGATCAACCTCAACGGCCACGGCGTTCTGCCCGGAACCATACAGCACAGCCGGAATCTTTCCTGCGACGCGCACGCGGCGCGCGGCGTTCTTGTTGAATTTGCCCTCGCGGGGCTTGGCTACGACAACTTCTGCCATTTCGTATTTTCTCGTTTCTTCTTGAGATCGGGCACGGAGTGTTGCTCCGCTCCCTTTGTAAAGGCCAGGGGTCAGGGATCAGGTTTCAGGGGTCAGAAAATCTTTGTCGACCATCCTTGCCTGCGACCTGCCGAAAACTGGCAGCTAATTGTTGTTGCGGGTCACTGATCCCTGAAACCTGATCCCTGACCCCTGTTAGTTGAACAGCGTACTCACGCTGGTCTCCAAATGAATGTTTTCGATCGCCGTGCCCAGCAGGCCGGCAATGGAAAGCACCTTGAGCTTGGGCAGCTTCTGTGCCGCCTCGCGCAAAGGAATGGTGTCAGTGACGACCACCTGCTCAATTCGCGATGCGGCGATGCGGTCGATGGCCGGGCCGGAAAGCACGGCATGGCTGGCGCAGGCATACACCGCCGTCGCGCCGGAAGCGAGAAGCGCGTCGACAGTCTTCACCAGCGTGCCCGCCGTATCGATAATGTCGTCGATGACCAGCGCCGGGCGCCCGGCCACGTCACCGATCAGGTGCATCACTTCGCTCACGTTTACATCGATGCGCCGCTTGTCCACGATTGCCAGCGGAGCGTCGATTCTCTTGGCGAAAAGCCTGGCCCGCTCCACGCCTCCTGCATCCGGGGAAACCACCGTGATCGGCCCGAGCTTCTTCCTCTGAAAATATTCGACCAGCACGGGCGCGGCGTACAAGTGGTCCACCGGGATATTGAAATACCCCTGGATCTGCGGCGCATGCAGGTCAAGCGACAGCACCCGGCTCGATCCCGCTGTTTCAAGCAGGTCCGCCACAAGCTTCGCCG
>JBEKWT010000012.1:0-21772 GCA_049512795.1 Occallatibacter sp. | reverse complement strand
ATTACGTTCATGAGGACCACGGTCGGAGATCGTGGCAATGTCGGCGACAAAGGCGACCGATGGAGACTGGAATTGAACGTCTGGTTTTGTTTGGCCGCCGAGATTCAGCTCGTGGGTAATGGAACCCAATTCGGACAGCGATCGAAGAAGCATGATTTCCCATTCGGCCGGAATGTACTTCGGTGACCTCGGGCTATTCAAGACCCCAATCCATTCCATGCGCTTGGACTTGTTGGCATAAGTCAGGCTCCCATTGATAGCGCTTTGTAGAGCTCGGGGTGTAAACATGGCCATCGCGAATCGTCTCGTCGGAGCACTTGCTGAATGCCCTATGATTTCATGCAGGGGCAGCGTCGTGCATGCGCGTCGACCCAGAACGACCGGCATAATCTCTTCGAACCGGGCATGAGATTGGTAATGACAAGCGCCCAAGTCGCCCGGAGGATTCTGGCTTCTCAATCAATCGCCGAAGCACTTGTCAGGAGCGTTCGCCGGGGGCCGGCAGCGGAATCTCGGGATGAGCAGAATCTCGGGACAATATGGCCGGATGGCCGCCGCAGTGCGAAGATGGAAGTTGCCTATGAAGACGGCGATCTACGGGCGGATAGTCTTTGGCGCGTCGGCGGTGCTTTTCGGCGTCATCGCACTCCTTTGGCACGACGCTGACACCTGGCAAAACCTGCAACATATCTGGAAGCTGCCTTTTGGCGTCATCCTCGGCGACTGTCTCATGATCGCGGAGATTGCCGCCGGCATCGGCATTCAGTTTTCAAAGAGCGCGCGACCGGCTTCGCTCATCCTCGGCGTCGTCTTCCTGTCATTTTCGCTGGCCTGCATTCCTGACATCCTTGCGGCGACGAACATCTATGAGCGCTTCGGAGGCAGTTTCTTCCTATTCTTCTCGATGTTTTGCGGCGCGATTGCGCTCTTCGCGGCGTCTGAGCCCAATGCTGCAAGAGCCAGAGCGTTCGGCCGCGTGGCGGGCATTGGACTCGGCGTTAGCACGATTTCCTTTACGCTGGGTCAGGCGCTCCTTCTTCGCGATACAGCTGGGCTGGTTCCGAAATGGATCCCTCCCAGCCAAATGTTTTGGGCAATCCTCACCACCATCGCCTTCGCGCTGGCCGCCATTGCCATACTCATCCATCGCCAGGCACGGCTCGCGATACGTCTCATGACTCTTATGCTGGCGCTCTTCGGGGTATTGGTCTGGATTCCGCGCGTGATCGCCCACCCGGAGGCGCACTTCAACTGGTCCGAATGCCTTCTGGATTTTCTCATTACGGGAGCGTCCTGGATGGTGGCCGATTTGAAGTCTGACTGATCTTGCCTTCGGCGAACCGCGGTAAAACTGCAAGGGGCGCAGCTTCTCTGTCCGAGCGTGATATTCTTTCGGGTTCGCGATTCAGGCGGTTGATCCCGAAATGAATTGTGGATGCCGCTGCAGACTGCAGCGGACGGAGAGGGACTATGAAGAGCGGCTTGATTCTGGCTTGCGTGATTTCTTTTGGATTTGGTTGCGACCTTTGTGCGCAGGTTGCGGCGCCCGTCGATACGACGGTGTGCGATGTGGTGAAGAAGCCGGAGACGTTGAACGGCAAAATTGTGCGCATCAAGGGCACGGTGGTCGCCGGGTTTGACGAGTTCGTGATCAAGGACTCGACGGATCCCAATTGCGGATATCCCGTAAACGCGATCTGGCTTGCTTATCCACAAGGAACGAAGGGCAAGGCTGGTCCCGCGGCCATGCTGGTGATCCAGCCCGCGAGGAACTTTGCCGGAAAGTTGACGCCTGCGGAGCGTACACCTGTAACGCTGGACAAGAGCAAGGACTTCAAGCAATTCGATTCGCTTTTGGCGCAGAAACACGAGAAGGGCGCGGACATGTGCCTGGGCTGCACGCGCTACGAGGTGTCGGCGACGCTGGTGGGCAGGCTGGACAGCGTGGCCGATGCGACACTCGGGCGCGATGCCTCGGGCAAGATTGTGGGCTTTGGCGGTTTTGGGAACATGAACGCCTATCCCGCGCGCCTGGTGCTCGAATCGGTTTCAGATGTCACGCCGAAGGAAATCGATTTCTCAAAGAACGACGACGAGACCAAAGGCGTGCCGATCGGTGCGCCCTCGCAGACGAATTTCGATCTTTCCGCGGCCATCTCTGCCGCACAAAAGGGCGCGGACGGGTTGGTGGCAGGCCCTCCCAAGGACGCTGCGCAAAAAGCCTCGGCAGCTTACGGAAAGGTGGGCGATCATCCGAACGGTGTTTTCGTGAGTTACGGAGTGGCTAACGAGGCTTCGCCGAAAGATGAGGAACCAGGCGCAAAGGATTCCCCGGACGGCGTGCTCTTCAATTGCATGTTCAACTCGGATCGCCTGCAACAGGATTCGCTGACCAGAGCCGTTCTTCACCTGGGCGTGCACGTGGCGGAGTTGCGCAATCCGGCGCCGGGAAACGAAGGCGCACCGGCCTACATACTCGAGTCCGATGCCTGGGTGGTGACGACGGTTTCGGCGGCTTCGAGCGGCCAGAAATTCCTGACGTTGCCCGGCGGGTACCTGATTTGGGATAGCAATTGGTCAGCTGCCGATCGCAACGACAAGATGTCAGCGGTGCTCAAGGATTTCCTCAGCAACGAGGCAATGCTGAGCCAGTAGAAGACTGAGCCGCAGATTCGAGCGCCGACCGCGACAGGCCATGGCGAGCTTTCGCCGAGCGCCCGGAAGCCGAGCGACTTCGATACACAGAATCGATTGCGGTGACGGGATGGGAATGCCTGCGCCTCATGCGAGTATCCTTAGAAGCTGTACCCCGATTCGAGCATCAACATTCTGAATGAAGGGAAAAGCGACCATGGCCGAGATCGCCGTCGAGGCACCGCAAACTCCTGCGCAGCTACCCCAGATCCGCGTGGCAGTTCTGGGCGCCGGCAAGATGGGCGGCATCCTGTTGCAGGCATTTTTGAAGGAGAACCTGTTTGCCGCCGACAAGATTCGCGCCACCGTGGGGCACGCCGAGCGGGCGCTTGCGCTCAGCACGCAATGGGGCGTGGACGTAAGCACCAACAACCTTGAAGCCGTGCGGCAGTCGGATCTGATTCTGGTCGGTGTAAAGCCGTTCCAGGTTCCGGAACTGATGGCGGAGATCAAGCCAGCGCTTACGCCGGCCAAGGCGCTCGTATCGTTTGCCGCGTCAGTGAAGACTCGCGCGATTGAGGATGCAGCGGGCATGGAGATTGCCGTGGTGCGCGCGATGCCGAACACTCCTTCTGCTCTGGGCGCCGGTATGGCAGCCTTGTGCCGCGGCCGCTTTGTGTCAAAACAGCAAATGGAATTGGCGCAGCGCTTGTTTGAGACCGTGGGCCGCACCGTACTCGTAGACGAGAAGCACATGGATGCTGTGACCGGGCTATCGGGATCGGGACCGGCGTATCTTTACATCATCATCGAAGCTCTGGCCGAGGCCGGCGTGAAGGTGGGCTTGCCGCGCGACATTGCCACGCAACTTGCGGCGCAAACGGCTTACGGCGCGGCGAAGATGGTGCTCGAGACCGGCTACCACCCGGCGCTGCTTAAAGATGCCGTGACTACGCCCGCGGGATGCACGATCGACGGCATCCTGGAATTGGAGGAGGGCGGGTTGCGCGTGACGTTGATCAAAGCGGTGATGCGGGCGACTGAAAGGGCGAAGCAGTTGGCCGCGGGTTGAATTTCGCGCCGACTTCATTGCTTTGCAGCGAAATACCTTGCCCATGCAACGCCCAACCTGGCTTCCCTCCTATCTGCCCGAACTCGACGGGCTACGCGGCCTGGCGATTCTGGCGGTGGTTCTGTATCACTGCCAGCCACGCCTCAAAGGAACGTGGATTTATTCCGCGAGCCTGTGGGGATGGGCGGGAGTCATTGGCTTCTTCGTTCTCAGCGGATTCCTGATCACATGCATTCTGCTGGGAACGCGGGACAAGCCGCATTACCTGCATAACTTTCATGGGCGCAGAGCGCTCCGCGTGTGGCCGGTATATTTGCTCGTCCTGGTAGTTGTCTACCTGAATGCACCATGGTTCATTGGGCCCAGCGTGTGGGATGCGATCACGACTGCACCCTGGCTGGCCTACCTCTTCTGCGTGCAAAACCTGTTTCACCTGGCGTTGCCACCAGCGCTGGCGCCCACATGGGCCCTGGCAATTGAAGAGCAATACTACTTTTTGTGGGCGCCGGTGGTGCACGCGCTCCGCCGGCCCTGGATGCTGGCCGCAGTGCTGGTGGCTGCGCTCGTTGCGTCGCCTGTGTTGCGTCACGCGAATCTGCACTGGATGACGCCCACCAACACATTGATCCACTTGGACGGGATTGCACTGGGCAGTTTGGTGGCGCTCGGGTTTTATACGTTGAAGCTCAGCCGCCGGGTGTGGCTTGCAATTGGCCTCGCCGCGTTTGTTCTGGGAATCGCAGCCGCGGCGACTATTGCCGGCGGAACGGCGTATCTCGACTCCGCGCTGGCGATTGGCTTCTCCGGCGCGACGCTTGCGGCAATCGCATCAACCGGCGCGCGCAATCCGATTAGCGCGGCGCTGCGGCGCGGGCCGCTGGCTTTTTATGGCCGCATCAGCTACGGACTTTATATGACGCACATTTCCGTATTCATCTACTTCGGATGGTTCGATCTTCGGATGGATCCGTACGGCATCACCGGAAATCTTGCTGTCGTGGCTTTCCGTCTCGTCATGACCACGCTGGTCGCCACGGCGCTTTGGTACGGATTCGAATCGCAGATTCTCAAGCTGAAGCGTTACTTCTAGTCCGGCCGGATTTGGGCTGTGACATGAGTCACCCTTCGACACTCGACGCGGCTGATAGGCTTGATCACAGGCGATTCGTTCGGTTTCGTGAAGATTTCTGCAATTTGATGCGTGCCCGAGATCGCCGGTGATCTTAAAGAGACAAAGGATTGGCGAGGGACGCTAAGGCAGCCATTTCGTTCCAGACTTGGTGACTCGCTTACCTAGTACATTGAAAGGTTTCGATTCATGGCATCTTTGCCGATTTTGGTTTTGAACAGCGGTTCTTCTTCCATCAAGTTTTCGTTGTATGAAGCCGGCAACGGCGAGCGGACGCGGCTGCTTGAAGGCGCGGTCGATGGCATTGGAACCGATCTGGGGAAGTTCTGGATCAAAGACGCGGCTGACAAGAAGCTGGTGGATCAAACCCCGGCAGTGCCCAGTCGTGCGGTTGCCTTCAAACTGGTGGCCGACGCGCTTAAATCCGACGAGTTGCCCTCGCCGGCGGCCATCGGACACCGCGTGGTTTGCGGAGGGCCCACAGTTCGCGAGAACCAGCGCATCACGCCTGCTCTGATCGACGAGATCGAAAGCTACGCGGCTCTCGCGCCGCTGCACACGCCGATCGCGGTTTACATCATGCGCGAAGCGCTACGGCTGTTTCCGGGCATTCCGAATTTTGCGGTGCTCGATACTTACTTTCACCGCACGCTGCCGGAGGTGGCGACGCGCATGCCCATCCCCGCGGAGTACGTTGCCATGGGAGTGCGGCGCTACGGGTATCACGGCATCTCATACGAGTCGATCATTTATCAGTTGCAGCCTAACGTCCCGGAGAAGCTGATTGTTGCGCACCTTGGAAATGGCGCGTCGATCTCTGCAATTCGCAGCGGAAAGTGCCTTGACACCTCGATGGGCCTGACGCCATCGGGCGGCATTATCAGCGGTACGCGCACTGGCGACATCGACCCCGGCGTGCTGATCTTCATTCTGAAGAAGATTGCCGAGGGGACGCCGAATGCGGCGGAGGCGGCTGAGAAGCTTGAGACTGTAGTCAGCAAGAAGTCCGGGTTGCTTGGCGTGAGCGAACTTTCGAATGACATGCGCGATTTGCGGGAGGCGATCGAGGCGGGCAACGCGAAGGCGCGGCTCGCGGTGGACAAGTTCTGCTGGACGATCGCGCGATGGATCGGGAGTTATGTGGCGGAGCTGGATGGTCTCGACATGATGGTCTTCACGGGCGGCATCGGCGAAAACGACATTGCGTCGCGCGCGGAGATTTGCTCAGGACTGGGAGCGCTGGGAATCGTGCTGGACGCGAAGCGCAACAATGTGCGCGGCACGGCGGTGATTTCGGCGGCAGATTCACCGGTGACGGTGCGTGTGATTCCGCCACTCGAAGACCTGATGATTGTGAATCACGTGGTGAGGCTGCTGAGCGAATGAGGTCTTACCGGCGGCGCTTGCCTCCGGTCAGCTGCGCGTCGGTCGCGCGGTGGATCCAAATCACTCCGTCAACCTCCCGGAGGATAACCTTCATTCGCTTTATCCAGCCAAGCTTGCGGCGCAGCTGGATCGGAATTGTGATGCGGCCCCGCAAATCGATCGTTACGATGAATTTCATTGGCGTCTCTTTTGCCTTTATCGACCGATAAAGCATGCGCCTTTAAATTGTCTGCTGTCGCTTCGCGCGGCATCGCTTGTTCTACACTGGAGGGTTCGACTCGGAGTCTTCCATGACCGTCGCTGCGGCACCGGCGCAAACTCGTCATCTTCCGTCGCTCGCGTTGCGACGGTTTGCGTGGGGCGTGCTTGCGTATTTCATCGCCGTGATCTTGTGGGGCGGGCTGGTGCGCGCCACGGGCTCCGGTGCGGGTTGCGGGGACCACTGGCCACTGTGCAACGGCACGATGATTCAGCATTCTGCGCGAATCGATACGATGATCGAGTTCACGCATCGCATCACGAGTGGGCTTTCGCTCTTCGGGGTCGTGGCTCTGCTCGCATGGACCTTTGCGCGCACGGCACGCGGTCACCTGGCGCGCGTGGCGGCGGTCTCTGCTGTGGCATTTACCGTAATTGAAGCGGCGCTGGGTGCGTTCCTGGTAAAGCTCGGACTCACCGCGCAGAGCCACTCGCCCTTGCGCGCACCGTACCTGGCGTTGCACCTGACCAACACGATGCTCCTGCTGGCTGCGCTCACCCTCGCCGCGCACCTGCTCAGCCGTCGAACAGGATACCTGCGCGGAGAGATCCGCATTCGAGCTCCATTCGGCGCGATTGCTTCAATTATCGTGGTGCTCGTCGTTGGCGTGACCGGATCTCTGGCTGCGCTGGGGGACACACTTTACCCGGAAAGTTCATTGGGCGCGGCGCTCAAGCAAGACTTCGCGGCGACGAGCGGATGGCTGGTGCGCTGGCGCTGGACGCATCCCACGGTCGCGTTCGTGGCCAGCATATTCCTCATCTGGCTGCTGGTTCGCGCTGCGCAGCGGACGAAACACTGGGACAATCGCGGGCTCTCCGCACTCGTTCTGATTCTCTTAGCGGCGCAGTATGTGCTGGGTGTTCTCGATGTAGCGTTTCTCGCACCGGTATGGCTGCAGATTGCGCACCTGCTCGGCGCCGATTTGTTGTGGGTCGCGCTCGTCGTGTTGACGGCGCGATTGACGCTGGAGCCGATTGAGGAGAGATAGCGAGTCAGCAGGTCAGTGAGTCAGCGGTTGGGCTTCGTGCTATCCCACCCTAAACGCAAAGTGCGCGTTTAGGATGGGGCACCCAGTCTTGTGGTGAGTTAAAAAACCTGGTTTGGGTTCGTGCTGTCCCCGGTCCCCGAATGCGAGGGACCGGGGGCACCCACCAAGTGGAGCAGCGGGGTTAGCGGAGTCAGCGGAGTTGGCGGAGTTAAAGAAAAGGCCCCTCACGGGGCCTTTTCTGTTGGACGGGTTTGTGCTATCCCAGGTCTCAGAATCGAGACCTGGGGCCCCCATTTACTCCTCCAGAGCGGGGTGATAGTGGCTCTCCCAGCCGAGATACCGCGCGGCCTCGTGAATGGACTTGGACACGTCACTGAAGTTCGCGGCAACGTGGTGCTCGAATCCCTCGCGGCAGATGTACTTGAGCAGCTTCTGCAACTGCGGAATTTCGGCCACACCCGCGCCGCCAAAGGTTTCCAAGGGATCGTCTGTGAATCGGCCGGCGCCCGTGTAGCCACGGACGACGCCACGCCGGTCGTCTGTGGAGTAGCGCGCAAAGCACATTGCGCCGGGCTTGATGACACCCTCGCAAGTGCCGTAGGTGTTTTCCTTGCCGACGGTGCCCGCGATGATCTGCTGGAAGTCCATCCTCACTTCCTTGAAGAAGTGCTTGGGCAGGTTGGAGCAGTGGAAGCAGACGCACTTGTTGGGATCGGCGCCGTAGTTGTTGTTCCAATCGAGCAGCGCCGAAGGCGTTCCGCTGGCCAGCGCCAACATATACATGCTGAGCGTGCCGGGGACGTCGACCTCGCAGGCGGAGGGGATGAGTTCATTCGACATCATGCTCATGATGGTGCAAGGCACAACACCGAAGAACTCTTCCATCGATGTCCAGCACTGCACGGCGCTGATGGTGCAGTTTGTCTGCTTCATCCAGCCATCGACGACTGCGCCCAGCTTGGCCATCTTAAGCAGCGCCGCTTCGGGAATGCCCGCAGTGGTCACATACTTCTTGATGGCAGCGAGCTTGGCTTGAGCCGCGTCGTCATTGTCTTTCATGCGGTTAATGCGGCCGAAGATTTCCGAGAGATCGATGGGCTCGATCGAGATGCCATTGGTTTCGAGAATGCGCTCGGAGTAGCGCACGGTGTTGAAGGCCGAGGGACGCGCGCCGATGGCGCCGATTTTAAGGTTCTTTAGGCCCTTCACGATGCGGCAAACCTGCGAGAACCATTCGAGATCAGCTTTGAATTCGGGCGAGGATACCGCCTCAGTGTGGAGCGTGGTGAGCGAATAATTAATGCCGTACTGCATCATGTTGTTGCAGGCGCTCATCTTGCCGCAGAAGCTGTCGCGCCGTACGGCGATCGTCATGTTGTCTGAGCTGTCGGGTGTGGCCTGAACAAGCACCGGAACCTTGAGGCCCGAGAGCCGGATGGCATCGACGATGCCGCGTTCTTCGCCGAAGTTGGGCAGAGTGACGATGATGCCGTCGATCTCTTCAGCGTGCTTCTTGAAGAGATCCGCGCATCGCTGCGATTCTGCGTAGGTCTCGACTGCGCCGTGTCTCGACTCCTCGGGGCTCAGCACGATGGCCTTAGCGCCCGCCGCCTCCAAAACTGCGATGATCTCTTCCCGGCCTGTCTTGGCCAGATGGCCAGGGAAAAAGCCGCGATTACCCACTACGATTCCAAATGTCATTTTGCGTTGCGCTGCCATTTTCTTGCTCCTTTAACCGTTATTCCTCAAAAAAAACCGTTGCCGCCAGGGAGGCTCTCTATTTGCCCGAATTGCCGGGGCGAAACCTGACGACGTAGAAGAAGCCGAGCGCCGCCAGCAAACCACCCCACCAAACCGGCGTGTGCAGGTTGGTCAACTGTACGCCTGGCGCGTAACTTCCAGTCGTCCATTCAAAGACGCCGTAGCCGAGGATCATGGCGCCGTAGATGACGAGCAGGACGCCAATGAAAAACCAGATCGGAATTCCTGAACCATGCATGACTCTTTCTCCCTTCCACGCCGCATCCACGCAAGCCTCTTACGCGCCGACCGACCCGCTCCCGCTACCAGAATATGATGTTGAGTGCGGCAAAGATGATCACTGCGAGACTCGCCCACACCCACTCCTTCTTGTAGAACGGCGCCGGCCCTTCTTCCGGCAATTTAGTGGCGCCGTAGACCAGGCCGTCCAATTCCGCGACCGGTCGCGGCTTTGTCAAGAAGCTCACGAAGACGATGACGATGGCGGCAAAGATGAATGCCCAAAGCGCGCGGAAGACATTTTCGGCCATCGGTTTTGCGTCGGGTGAAAGCGCGACGTTGGCCAACGCGGCGGGATCGAGCTTGACCCACATGAACAGACTGGCTGAGAAAACAATGCCGAACAACAGGCCGAGAAAGCCCGCCAGCTTTGTAGCGCGCTTCCAGAACATGCCGAAAAGAATGGTAGCCAGCAGCGGGGCGACGAAGATGCTGAAGAGCGCCTGCACATAGTCCATAATGCCGTGCGCGTGCATCACCAGGTAGGCTGCGCCGATGGACACTGCAACGCCAATCAGAATTGAGAGACGCCCGACCAGTACATAGTGGCTGTCAGTGCCCTTCTTGTTGATGAGCGGCTTGTAAATGTCGTATGTCCAAACGGTGGAAAAGGCGCTAACGTTGCCGGCCATGCCGCTCATGAATCCGGCGATGAGAGCGGTGATGCCAAGACCGAGAAGGCCAGGCCCGAGATAGCGGACCATCATCAGGGGCAGCGCCTGGTTGTAGCTGTGCAGCTCAGAGCCGGGCGCGCCGCTGAGGACTTTCTTCTGGTAGTCGGCCGGCAGGGTTGTTTTGGCCATTGCCGCAGAGCAGGCGGGCGCATCTTCAACCTGTCCTGACGAAGAAGAAACTGTGCAGGCGGCTACTACATCTTCGCCGACGAGCTGCCGGCGGCTGCCATCGGGATTCTGCAGGAGCACGAGTCCGAGCAAGCCGGGCAGGATGACGATGAACGGAACGGCCATCTTGAAGAACGACCCGATGATGGGCGCCATGCGCGCAGCGCGCAGGTTGTGGGCAGCAAGCACGCGCTGGACGACGAGGAAGTCGGTGGTCCAGTAGCCGAAACTGATGACAAAGCCGAGGCCGAAGACGATGCCGGTCCAGTGCACGCCCATGGGATTGGCGGCAAAGCTGCCCGTGTCGCGCCACAGGTGGAAGTAGCTGTCACTGCGCACGCCGGTCATCGACTGCATGTTGGTCATGATTTGAGTCTTCAGTCCGGCGACGCCGCCAGCCTGAATCAGGCCGAGGATCGGCACCAGCAGCGCGCCGCCCCAGATGAGCACGAATTGCAGTACTTCATTGAAAATAGCCGAGCGCAGGCCGCCGAGGCCCACATAGATGGCAACCGCGATCGAGGAGACGAAGATGCTGAAGGTGATATCCCAACCGAGGACGACTTTCATGACAACGGCCATGGCAAACATGTTCACGCCGCTCATGAGGATCATCTCGGTGGCGAAGGAGATGGCGGCCACGCTGCGGGCCCCGCCGCCGTAGCGCAGGTCGAGATAGCCGGGTACGGAGTGGGTTTTGCACACGTAGTAGAAGGGCATCATGACCAGGCCGAGGAACAGCATGGCGGGAATGGCGCCGATCCAATACCAGTGGGTAGCCAGAATGCCGTATTGGTAGGCGGACCCGGCCCAGCCCATCAACTCCAACGAGCCCAGATTGGCGCTGACAAAGCTCAGCCCAGCGATCCAGGCGGTCATCTCGCGGCCGGCCATGAAAAACTCTTCGCTGGTGTTGGAGCGGTTCTTCAGATAGAAGCCAATCCAAAGCACCATGGCGAAGTAAATCGCGATGATAAGAATATCGAGGGTGCGCAGATGCGCCAACGGCTCGGCGGAGAACGCAAGCAAAGCCGGCCAGGAGCCGGAAAGGCCGCTGGCGACGGCAGCGGGAGCGAATGAGAACATGAGCATCACCCGAAAAAGCGAGAAGGCGTCCTTAAAGGCTGTTAGACGTTCGCCCCTCAGTAAATTGCTTTACTCGAACACTTGTCAAGCAGAGCGCGCCTTTGCCAGGAGTACCGCATCGTACTGGATGCTTTCGCGGCAAGTGGGCGCACAAAAATCTGTCCGCCTGGGTTGAGTAAACGTTTCCCAGACGAAGTCTAACATAACGGCTTTGACGGGCAACAATTCGCGCCCCACCAATTACCAAACGATTCCAGCGAAGCAACCGCCCGGATTATTCGTTGCCGACGGCGATTTCATGCAGCCAGTTGGGGGCTTTGAGGAGTTCGCGGGGCCGCGGACCATCCGCGGCGCCGACGAGGCCGTCACGCTCCATGAGATCGATCAAATGCGCTGCGCGGCCGTAGCCGACGCGCAGCCTCCGCTGCAGGAGGGACGTGGAGGCCTTGCCGAACTCGAAGACGAGACGAACGGCGTCGTCAAACATGGGATCGTCTTCATTGGCGTCTCCGTTCTCACCTTCCAAGGCGGCGCGTTCGTCCTTGGGCGACTCGAGGAAGCCTTCGACGTACTCGGCCTGCCCTTGAGATTTCCAAAAATCGACCACGGCCGCGGTCTCCTTCTCGCTGACGTAAGGAGCGTGCAGGCGCATCAGGCGGCTGGTTCCCGGCGGCAGAAACAGCATGTCGCCGCGACCGAGGAGCGCTTCGGCGCCGTTGGTGTCAAGGATGGTGCGCGAGTCAACCTTGGTGGCAAGGCGGAAGCTGATGCGCGTGGGAATGTTGGCCTTGATGAGGCCGGTGATGACATCAACACTGGGCCTCTGCGTAGCGAGGATGAGGTGAATGCCGACGGCGCGCGCCATTTGCGCGAGGCGCGTGACCGATTCTTCGACGTTGGCACGGTCGAGCATCATGAGATCGGCCAACTCGTCGATGATGATGATGATGTAGGGCAGCGGCTCCTCCTGCTCGCCCTCGTCGAAGAGCGAAGGCATGGAGCCTTCGAAAAGCTTGTTGTATTGGTCGATATGACGTACGCTGCGGCTGGCCAACAGCTTGAGGCGGCGCTCCATTTCGCGCACGGCGTTGCGCAGAGCGTTGGCGGCCAGTTTGGGCTCGGTGATGATGGGCGTGAATAGATGCGGAATGCCCTCATACATGCCCAGCTCTACGCGCTTGGGATCGACAAGGATGAGCCGCACCTGGTGAGGGGTGGTGCGGTAAAGCAGGCTCATGATCATGGCGTTGATGGCCACGGATTTGCCCGAGCCTGTGGATCCGGCAATCAGAATATGCGGCATGGAGGCCAGATCGGCGGTGACGATGCGGCCGTTGATGTCTTTGCCCATCGAGAGCGTCAGGCGCGAGCGAGCTTTGATGAAGGTCTCGCTTTCGATCACGTCGCGCAGGTGGATGGTCTCGCGCTCGTGGTTGGGCACCTGAATACCTACCGTGCTTTTGCCGGCCATGCGTTCGATGAGAATGCTTTCGGCGCGCATGGCCAGGCACAGGTCGTCGGCCAGGCCAGTCACGCGCGAGTATTTGACGCCGGCCTCGGGCTTGAACTCGAAGGTGGTGACCATGGGCCCGGGATTGATCTGCACGACCTGGCCGCGCACGTCGAACTCCGCGCACTTCTCCACGAGGACTTTGGCCTCTTCCCGGAGTTCGTCCTCGCGCACGGATTGCGGGGCTTCGCCCGCGCTCAACAGCGTGCTTGAAGGCAGCTTGAAGCCGCTTACATTCTTGGGGGCGATGGTGACCATGCGCAGTTGCGCGTCGGCGCGATCGTGAATGGCGATTGCGTCCGAATGCGGTTGCGGCGCTTCATGAACCGGTTCCGGTTTTGCGGCGGGCCAGGGATTGGCCGGCCTTGCTGCAGCCGGTTCAGCTTGCATGGGCCGGAGCGGCGCAGCCACCGCCGCAGGAACCGTTGCGGGAGCGGCCGTTACGGTTTCCGGCTCGCGGCGCTCCCAGATGCTCGGCCTGCGTTGTGTAATGGGAATCGCAGTTTCAGTTGGTTCTTCAGACTCCCGCCGGAGATTCTTGCGCTGATAAGCGGGGATTTCGTCCAGCGGGTCGTGCTGTGTTGCGCGGCGGCGCGCAAAAAACGAGAGGAAGCGATTCGATCGGCGGGCAGGCGGCGAAGACTCCTCGTCAAGTTCGTCTCTGGTAACGAGTTTCGGAAAAGGCACGGGCGGGTTCTGTTCCACATGCAGAGCTTCGCGTTCCGCGCGCATTTCCGCCCGGGTTTCGCGGCGGTCGCGCCATCTTTCCCGCCAGGCGGAAAGCTGAGCCCAACGTTCCACAAGGCTTTCGCGGATGACCCAGAAGCTGATAGCGGATGCGAAGTAAAGGCCGCAGGCGGCGAGGGCGGTGGCGACGAGCCAGGCTCCCTGGATGTTCAAATAGACCACCAGCAGCCCGGCCACCAGCCGTCCAACCACGCCTTCTACTGGAACGATGTGGAGCCAGCGCCAATGCCACGGGAGCAGACCAAAGACAGCCGGCAGGAAAATCAGAGCGAGGATGGCGCCCATCCAGCGCAGGATCGGCGAGCCTCCGGGCCGCGACCGCATCCATGTCCAACCCACGCCACCCAGCCAGAACGGCAGCAAGAATGCAGTCAGGCCAAACGATTGCATCAAGATGTCACTGAGGTATGCGCCAAAAAGACCGACCCAGTTGCGGGCCACAGCGGAATCTGTGGCTGTGTTCAACGAGGGGTCAGAGGCGTGAAAGGTCGCCAGAGCGAGGAAAAGGAGGAGCGCGACCAGCATCAGAACCAACCCCAGAAACATGTTCACAGGGCGGCTGTGCGTGGGCGACAGAACAATGCGGATGGGCTTCATGACGAGGGCGGTACCCACCTCTGCCTGCCGCACAGAGTTTTATTGGCAGGGGAGAGGATGCAGGCGAAATCGTCCCAGAGCAAGTTCTATTATCGGCGTCTGGAGGGGCGAATCCGGGGAGAATGGCGGCAGGGGAACCAGCGGCATTACCAGCGCCACACTCTTGCTAAGATTTCCCGCGCCGCGAGTCGGCGGCCTCGAAATCAAACGCCTCCTCGATCTTCGAATGCTTCAGTCTGGCGATGTTCGAGCCACCTGAGCTGCCGAGGTCAAAGATCGACTCGACTCCGGCAACCGCTTTAGGATGAGACAGATCCTCTACAACAAGGCCTCGAATGTATGCGGCGAATGAGACACCAAGATCGCTGGCGCGCTGGCGGGCGCGTCGCTGAAATTCGGGTTCGAGGGCGATCTGGGTTCGTGCCATCATGATGGTGCCCATCATAGGATTAATTGGCGGCAAATGCATCCCTGGAAGTCATCCAGGGTGACAAAGGTTCGCATTGGATCTCAGTTTGCCAGGCTCACTGCCCAATCAACCGCGCGCCCCAAATGAGCAGCGCACCACCCAGCAAAATGCGGTAGATGGCAAACATCGTGAAGCCGTGCTTGCGGACCCAGTGAAGAAACCACTCAACCACGCCAAGCGCGACGATGAACGAGACGACTGTGCCGATGATCAGCACGGTCCAGCGTTGCCCGTTCATGACCACATGGGCGGTGGCAACAGCGGCATCGGCAGACTTGGAGGGATGAACCTCCTTGATCAAATCCCAGCCGGTCGCGGCAACCATCGTCGGTATAGATAGAAGAAAGCTGAATTCGAGCGCCGCGGGGCGGTCGAGACCCGCAAGCTGGCCGGCGGCAATCGTCGACATCGAACGCGAGGTGCCGGGAAAGATCGCAGAGAGCGCCTGGCAAAGACCGATCCAGACAGCTTGCGGCAGGGTCATCTGCTCCACGTGCGTTGTGCTCGCCTCGCGGCGCGTGCTCCATGCGTCGATGACCCACATCACGATCCCGCCCGCGAGCAGGGCGATGGCGATTGCATTCATGTTGTCCAGGTTCTTTTCGCTCCACTTGCGCAGCAGCAAAGCGGGGACGGAAGTGCATGCGAAAGCGATGAGCGTCAGCGAGATGGGATGGTTGAACCAGGTACGGTCGCCGGCGTCGCCGCGGGGAAAGGTGCGGAGAAAGTTGATGATTCTTTCGAGGAACAGAAGGCACAGCGCCATGATTGCGCCAACCTGGATGACGATTGTGTACATATTCCAGTAGGCGACATCCTGGAGGCATGCCGTGTTGCCAATGGAGCAGGCTGAGTCACCCAGCGGGATCTTCATCAAGGCTTCGGCAATGCGCAGGTGCGCCGTCGAACTGACCGGCAAAAACTCGGTCAATCCTTCCACAATTCCCAAAAGGATGGACAGAATATACGGGCTCAAAAAGCCTCCTGGTTCTCTCTCTGATGCGTCTCGTGCCTCGTCCGGGAGGCCATGAGCCTCTCACTCCCGTTCAATGCCGTAGACAGGAACACCTTCATCCAATTTGTACACCAGCGCTCCGGCCTGCAAGGCATAATCGGAGTCGGCAAAGTGAGTTTTCAGTTGGGCGGCCACGGTGCGCGCCTGGTTGTGGGCTTCGTTGCTTTTGCGATCATCCCCGCTGGCGTCGTACATGTCCTTAAGGACGGCGAAACGATAGGCAGCCTCGTAGAGTGCTCGCGCGGTGCGGGGGCCGTCCGGGTATTCATCGGCGTACTTGAGGTAAATGTCGGCCTCTTTCTCGGGGCACTGCGTCGTGCCTTGCCAGTCGCCGCAGAGCTTGTTGTCAATCAGGTCGAAGGCCGCAAAGGCGGCCCAGCGCGTGCGGGGATAGTACTTGATCACCTTGTGCAAGGCGTCCTCGTCCATCGCCAGGCGATATACCGGATCGCGCTCATGCGCCGACGGCATGGTTGAGGCGTCGGCCTTTTCCAGTTGCCACTGAATGTCGGCAGCCCGCCACGCGGCTTCGGGCGCAAGCGGCGAGTTGGGAAACATCTCGACGACGCGGCGATAGAGGGAGCGCGCGCTCTGGGCAGCGTTGGCCGGGCCGCGCGGATTCGAGGCCAGCGCCTCCTGGTCGGCGGCTGCGCCCACAAGAATCTGGTCGCCGTTGGGCGTTGTTTCTTCCACGATTCCCTTGGCCTCCATCCACCCGGAGATCGGCGGCGGTGTCGTGTCTTCGCCAACCATCGGCGTGTCTTTATCGCTGTGCTGCTCTTCGATGTCGGTGTTGGCGAAAACGCGCATCCACGCGCCGTTCTTCTCCGCAACGACCATTTCGCGGCCGATCTGCACCTTCTCGACTTTTTGAGAGCCGGTGTCGGGCGAAATGTAGAGCCAGGTAACGCGCAGGACCGTGGCGCGGGGGCCGGCCATGGGTTTCACGTCTTGCTGCGGCTTTTTGTCGGCGTGGGCGACAGAAACGGCGCATGCAATTCCCAGTCCGAAAGCGAGAGCACGAAACGCAAGAATTCGCGGATTCATTGTATGCAAAATCATAGTTGAACGACGCTACGATCTGCCTTCGGTGAGCACATCGGCCAGCATCACGGGGTCCACGTTGCCGCCGCTTACTATGGCCACGGCCTTCTGGTACCCGGGCAGTTGATCGCCGTGAAAGAGCAGGGCAGCCGTCGATACCGCGCCGCTGGGCTCGGGGACCAGCCGCGTGGCTGCGACTATGGCGCGCATGGCAGCGCGAATCTCCGCTTCCGTGACGGTAATAATGCCATCGACAAAGGCCTGAATATGGGCGAAGTTGCGCACGCCAACGCTTTGCGTGCGCAGGCCGTCCGCAATGGTCCGGCTGGTGACCTCAGCAGGCCATGTGACGATTTCGCCGGCGCGAAAACTTTCCGCCGTATCGCCAGCCAGCTCGGGTTCAATGCCGAAGACTTTGGTTTTGGGACTAAGTTGCTTTACCGCCGTGGCGACTCCACTGAGCAGGCCGCCTCCCGAGACGGGTGAGACGACGAGATCTACGTCTGGCAGCTCTTCCACAATCTCCAAACCGCACGTTCCCTGCCCGGCAATGATCTGCTCGTCGTCGTACGGCGGAATAACGACATAGCCATGTTTTCGCACGAGCTCCTCAGCAACGGCCAGGCGCTCGCTTGAGGCCAAGCCCACGTCAACGATCTCGGCGCCAAGGGCCAGCGTGGCTGCGCGCTTGATGGCCGGCGCATTCGACGGCATGACGATGACTGCCTTTGCGCCGACCTCGCGCGCCGCATAGGCCACGCCCTGGGCATGATTGCCGCTCGAATAGGTGATAACCCCGCGCGCAACCTGATCGGGCGTGAGCTGCAGAATCTTGTTTGCCGCGCCGCGGATTTTGAAGGCCCCGATCGGCTGCAGGCTCTCTGCCTTGAGCCAGATTTCCCTGCCAGTGCCGCGGCCGGACACCCCCGAAAACGCGGCGCGGACTAGCGGCGTCTTCATGGCAATCGGCGCAATGCGCCGCGCGGCGGCGCGGATGGCGTCGAGCGAGACGAGATTTGGCGTTTGAGTCGGCACAGCATACTCAGAGGGTCCGCATCGCGCGACGCTGCGAAGCTCCGCCTTCAAGTATCGCCTATAGCTACGGGAGAATCGCAATTGCCCGTGCGCGCCCTACTCGTAAGCGAGCGCATCGATCGGATCTTTGCCGGCGGCCATCCAGGCAGGATAAAGCGCTCCGCAGATCGATCCGACGAAGGCAATCGTGGCGCCGAGCCCCAGCCACAATCCGGAGATTTCGAAAGCCATGGTGGGAAAGAAGTGGGACATGACAATGCGAACGGCATATGTGCCGGAAACGCCGACCACTACGCCGAATGCCGCCAGGACAGCGCACTCGCGCAACACCACACCGACAATCGTGGTTTTGGAGGCACCCATTGACTTGAGGATGCCGATCTCGCGTGTGCGCTCAAGGACCGCCGTGTACATGGATTGGAAAATGACCAGGAATCCGATGATGACTGCAATGCCGGTGATGACTTCGAGAGCCAGATTGAAGCCGGGGATTTTACTCGGCGTCATCTGATCGAGCCAGCTATCCACGGTGGTCAATGTGTTGTTTTCGAAGCCCCGGGTGGAGCGGATCTCCTCCATCACTTGATCGTCGTTCGCAGGGCTGTCGCACTTGATGAAGAAAACTGACGCCTTGTTGTCGGCGTCCATCAGTTGAGCCAGCGTGTCCAGCGGGATGAGCTTGCGCCCTCCCTTGCCCGGCTCCACAATCCCAGTGACCCGAAATGGCTGGTTCAGAATCTTCACTGTGTCGCCCATCGCGTACGGCTTCCCCGTCGCGGGATTCTTGCTCCCGGCGAACACGTCATCAATGATGGCGTCGTACGGCCCTTTGAACGGGCCGCCGCTGAGAAAGATGAACGGCTTGAGCGCGTCGAAACTGTCGTAATCGATCCCGTAGAGTATCTCCACACTGCCGCTTGTAGTGATCTTCTCGATAGCCGGCGAAACCACCTTGACATGCGGCAGCTTCAGCAGCACTTCCTCGTCCCTGACGGGCATTGACGGGCTTCCCAACCCATTGAACATGCTGGCATTCGACGGCAACAACATCAGATCGGCGCCGATGCCGTTGGTGCGCTCTTTCTGGCTGTCGAGCATGCCCATGAAGATGCCAACAACGGACAGAATCATGATGACTTCAATGGCCACGGCCAGCACGCTGATGACCGAGCGCATGGGACGGTGCAGAAGGTTGGCAAAGATGAGCTTATTCATGTTCGAGCGTGGGTTAAGGACGCAAACAGCGCCAAAATGCCTGCCCTAAGGGTAACAGCCGTGAGCGGGCGGGATGGAGCACCAGCGGGAGCGGCAGTTCCGATTTGGCCCTGTTACAAAAGTGTGTTCCAACCCTAAAAAAGAGAGGGGTTTGGCAAGGAATCGTTTTGACCCGAGGTCAAAGCCGGTTTATTGTGAAGGTGAAATTCCCGCACGGGTCTTTGACCCGCGTCTGGTCGCCGATGGGAAATTTTGGAGAAGACCTGCGCAAGGAACGCTTAGAACGCGGCTTTGCGCTGGAAGACATTTCGGCGGTCACCAAGATCAGCCAACGTCATCTGATTGCGCTGGAGCAGGAGAAGTTCCGCCTGCTTCCGGGGGGCATCCTGAGCAAAGGGATCGTCCGCGGATACGCCGACGCCGTCGGCCTCGACCCGCAGGAATGGACTGCGCGTTTTCTACAGGCACATAACAGCGGAGGGCAGACGGCAGACGATGACAGGGGTTGGACGACCTTCGCCTCAAATGTGGGCAAGGCGCGGATCCTGCGCCGCGAGGCAATCGAGGTCCGTCTGCGCTGGATCGGCGCTGGCCTGCTGCTGATGGCGGTGGCTGCGGCAGCGTTTATTACCGTGCGTTACTATGGAGTGCGCGAGGGATGGTGGCACAGTCTCCTCCCCATTCACGGATTTTCTGCGACCCTCCGTAGCGCCTGGACTTCGACGCGCGGTTTGGTTGAGTACGTCGTCTCGAGGATCTAGGGCCACGTCCATCCACCCGGCTCAGGGCCCTCAATCCGCCGTTGGACGCTTATTGCTTGCCGTATGCTGCATGTCTTTACCATCGACCGCCTTTGACAATTAAAATGGTTAGGATGCGCCAAATGGCCTGAGCCGGCACTTACAAGCAAGCCGAAATCAAAGGGCTGCATAATGGGCTCTGAAGAGAGATGGACCTGGCGGCTCGCTGAGCGCGTCAAACTGAGCTGAACAGCCGAGCCGGACGGCCGAGCGACAGCCACCAAGTTGAATCCTGTTATGAAAAGGAGTTTGAATTTTGAGCGACCGTTTTTTATTTACCTCTGAGTCCGTCACCGAAGGCCACCCCGACAAGATTGCCGACCAGGTTTCCGACGCGATCCTTGACGCTTGCCTGGAGCAGGACCCCTACAGCCGTGTCGCGGCAGAAACGCTCACGGCCACCGGGCTTGTCGTGATTGCGGGCGAAATCACCACCAAGGCCTACGTTGATTTTCAGAGCCTTGTCCGCGGAGTGATTGCTTCCATCGGGTACGACAACGCGCTTTACGGCTTCGATTCCAACACATGCGCCGTCATCTCCAGCATCAACAAGCAGTCTGGCGACATTGCCCAGGGCGTTGACACCGGCGGCGCCGGCGACCAGGGCATGATGTTCGGCTATGCTTCCGACGAAACTCCCGAGTTGATGCCGGCGGCCATCTCGCTGGCGCACAAGCTCTGCCGGCAATTGAGCGCGGTCCGCAAAAGCGGCAAGCTGCCCTATCTTCGGCCCGACGGGAAGAGCCAGGTCACGGTGGAGTACGGGGAGGACGGAAAGCCGGCGCGCATCGATGCAGTCGTGATCAGCAGCCAGCACTCTGAGGCCGTGAGCAACGATGAGCTGCATTCCGATATCCTCAAGCACGTCATCCAGGCGGTACTGCCTGCAAAGTGGCTCGACGAGCACACGAAGTACCACATCAATCCCACAGGCAGATTTGTGATTGGCGGCCCCATGGGCGACACCGGACTTACCGGCCGCAAGATCATCGTGGACACTTACGGCGGCATGGGCCGTCACGGCGGTGGCGCTTTCAGCGGCAAGGATCCGACCAAGGTTGATCGCTCGGCAGCCTACATGGCGCGCTACATTGCCAAGAACATCGTCGCTGCCGGTTTAGCCAGCCGGGCTGAGGTGCAACTGGCTTACGCCATTGGCGTGGCCGAGCCGGTCAGCGTCCTTGTGCAGACGTTTGGCACGGGCAAGTTGAGTGAAGCGAAGCTCACGGAGCTGATCCGCAAGAACTTCTCGCTTACACCCAAAGCCATCATCGAGCACTTGAACCTGCGGCGCCCCATCTACCAGAAGACTGCGGCCTACGGCCACTTTGGCCGTACTGAGCCGGAGTTCACATGGGAAGCCACAGGCAAGGCTGCTCAATTGTCCGAACAAGCCGGACTGGCTGCGGCGGCCAAGGCGAGGTAGGGACACACTGGAAGCCAGCCAAATTGATTCGCTAAAGAATGGGACCCGCTGCTCGCGGGTCCCGTTTCTTTTTCGCTTGCCGCATCGATGCCTTAGAATTCTCCGGGGCGCTTACGCTCGAATTCTAACGGAGATATCCATGCGTCTTTCCATCATTGCTGCTCTCTTGCTCGGAATTACCGCGGTCTCCGCAGGTCAAGCCGGAGCTCAAGCCGGAGCCAATTGGACCTACGAAGGCAAAACCGGTCCGGTGGTTTGGGGAAGGCTCGACCCGGCGTACGAAGCCTGCTCCAAGGGCCACGAGCAATCGCCAATCGACATTCGCGGCGCACATCTGAACAAGGCGCTTCAGCCTCTCGAGTTCCACTTCATCGCCGGACCGGTGACGCTCGAAAACACGGGGCGCGGCATCGTCGCGCATGTGGATCCCGGCAGTGAAATGGTCGCTGGCGGGGTGCGCTACCACCTCATCGAG
>JBEKWT010000011.1:0-22128 GCA_049512795.1 Occallatibacter sp. | reverse complement strand
CAGATCTGCCGCGCTGTGCGGCGCGTTCTCCAACTTTCACTCCCCTAACCGTCCTGAGGGCCCGCGCGGCCGAACCCGAGAGAAGGAAAAACTGCAACCGTGAGCCAGACGATACGCAATATTGAGGAACGGCCTTAGAACATAAAGGACTTATTGAAAATAGAGGGTTTGAACAATTCAAGAACTGCAAAAAATGCAGGAATTGACAGAACAGTTCAGCAAATTTTCAGCAATTTTTTAGCCTGCGGCACGCGCCTGTACAATTCCCCACATTGAGAGAAATGAAAAGGGGGACGCCACATGGCCGAAGATGGGTATTCACTCGAATGCGATGAGATTGTAAGAATGGAACTCAAGAAAGCGCGTCGCAGGGCGCTATATTGGGTCATCGCTATGTTTGTCTTTAGTGCGGCGATAAGACTGTCGCATTGGCTTCTGGATGTTCCGGCCAATATCAATCCCTTGGATGAATCAATCAGCGGCTTCTGCGCGATTATGGCTGCGTATTGGTATTTCCTCCACGTACCCCTTTCCAGTGTGATTGCGGTGACGGTAGAATTCCGCCTACGGTCGATTGAAATACGCGACCGCCTAGGGGCAATCGAGGCCCAACTCGCGCTTGAACGATGAGTTGTTCGTCCACAACACCAATGGCATCTCGACGGACCTAGGAGGGTACTACCTGAACCTTGCGGATGAGGAGTACAGGCGGCTGAGTTGCTCACACAAATGAGGAATAGACTACCCCTAAATGGGATGCGAAAATCACAACCGCCTAAGGAGTTGCAATGGACATCACGCTCAAGGTTGAGGGGAAGATTCTTGGCACTGCCAATTGGGATGTTCTTCCAGCTAAAGATGACGTAATCACCCTGCGAACAAGCACGACAGGATTGACCGAGGTTCGCCGAGTAGATGAGCTAGAAGACAATCCATCTGGCGGGAAAATCGTTCACCTTGGCGCTCTTCAGCCGATATTTGTATACAGCCGGTGAAGAGAGACTGAGGGCTAACAAATGAATCAGGTGAATCAGGCGGTTCCTTTACCCGGTACCGAATCTAACTCCAAGTTGGTCGGCATAGGCGGCTGGCTACTGCTGCTCATCATCAAATTATGGGCCGGTACGGCATTACGCATTCTGGCTGGTGCTGCTCTGCCAAATCATGCAGAAGGTATGCTAAACGTCGGCTTCGGCCTACTATCTGGAATTGCGGCCTTCTTGCTCACCACCAAGAATCGCAAGGGCGTGTTGTTTGCAAAGATATTTCTCATAGTAGAGGCGGCGTATTACGTTCTTGAGTTGCTGCCTCCTATTTCGGTCGATAATCCAGTCAAGACTGCCGGGTTCTTTGCCGCTTCAATCCTTTATCTCGTCTACCTGTTCCGTTCCAAACGCGTGAAGAATACTTACTTCCCGCAGCCCTCGCTCTGAGAGCGAGATGGCGTCGGGTCACAGACCCATCAAGGATATCGGCCATACTCTGAACCATTCCAAGCAAATTTCAATTTGCCCTGTCTCGATTCGTGAGATGTAGCCGTGCATCAGGCCGGTCGCACCCTGACTCGCCCGTTGCGGCACTCGCAACGCTTCCAAGTCGGGTCATTACGCTTGGAGCAATCAAATCCGTGCCGTGTGAACACTGTTATCGTTGTAATAGGGATTGAAGCGGCACCCACTTCCACCTGTTTAGCGCAATTCAGCAAAATTTCAGCAAAATTTTGGCCGCCAGTGAAAAGGTGTTGATTTTAATGAGTTTAAGCAATCAATCTACGATACGCAATATCGCCATCATCGCCCATGTGGACCACGGCAAGACAACGCTGGTGGATGGCATGCTGCGCCAGGCCGGAACTTTCCGCGCCAATGAGCAGGTGGCCGAGCGCGTAATGGACTCGAACGAGCTGGAGCGCGAGCGCGGCATCACGATCCTCGCAAAGAACACAGCGATCAACTTCGGCGGCGGAAAAATCAACATTGTCGACACTCCGGGCCACGCCGATTTTGGTGGCGAGGTGGAGCGCGCACTCAAAATGGTCGACGGAGTGATGCTCCTTGTCGACGCGGCCGAAGGCCCTCTGCCGCAAACTCGCTACGTGCTTTCAAAAGCGCTCGAGGCCAAGCTGCCGCCCATCGTGGTCATCAACAAAATCGACCGGCCCGACGCACGCCCGCAGGAAGTCCTGAACGAGATCTACGATCTTTTCATCGACCTCGATGCCGACGAGTCGCAATTGGATTTTCCGGTCTTGTACGCCGTCGCCAAGGAGGGAACCGCAACGGCCGATCCGACCAAGCGGGGCGTGGATTTGCAGCCGCTGTTCCGAGCCATCGTGGATACAATTCCGGAAGCCACGGGCGATCCCAACGGCGCCCTGCAAATTCTGGTCGCGAATCTCGATTACTCCGATTACCTCGGCCGCATTGCCATCTGCCGCGTCTTTCAAGGCACCTTGCACGCCGGCGACGAGGCTAACATTTCGCGGCGTGACGGTTCTCTCTATAAGACGCGCATCACCAAGTTGTTTACCTTCTCCGGGCTCAAGCGCACCGAGATCGAAGAGACCACGATGGGCGACATTGTGGCCGTTGCCGGAATTGAGGGCATCACCATCGGCGAGACCATCACAAGCGTCGACAATCCGTCGCCGCTGCCTCTCATCGTCATTGATGAGCCGACGATTGCCATTCAGTTCAGCGTCAATACTTCACCATTCGCCGGGCGCGAAGGGCAGTACGTCACCAGCCGCAATCTGCGCGAGCGCCTTGAAAAAGAGTTGCTCACCAATGTGTCGATTCGCGTGGAAGAAACCGGCTCGCCAGACAGCTTCAAGGTGCTGGGGCGTGGCGAACTGCAGCTCGCGATCTTGATTGAGATGATGCGCCGCGAAGGCTTCGAGCTGATGGCCGGCCGTCCGGAGATCGTAACAAAAGTCGTAGACGGCGTGCGCATGGAGCCCGTCGAGCACCTCACCATCGATGTGCCCGAGCAGTTCACCGGCACGGTGATTGAGAAGCTCGGCCCGCGCAAGGGCGAGATGACCAAGATGCACAATCACGGCTCGGGCCGTGTGCGGCTGGAGTTTCGCGTGCCCAGCCGCGGGCTCATCGGCCTGCGTTCGGAAATGCTTACTGAAACGCGCGGAACCATCGTGATGAACACCCTCTTCGATGGCTATATTCCGTACCAGGGCGAGATCCCACAACGGCCCACCGGCGCGCTCATTGCAGACCGGCTGGGACTCACCACGACCTACTCGCTCAATGGCCTGCAGGAGCGGGGAATTCTCTTTGTCGGAGCCGGCGTGGAAGTGTACGAAGGCATGATCGTCGGCGAGCACTCGCGCGACAACGACCTCGACGTAAACGTGGTCCGCGAAAAGAAAATGACCAACATGCGCGCCTCTACCGCCGATGACGCCATCCGCCTTGTGCCTTACAAGACACTGAACCTCGAGCAGGCCATCGAATTCATCGCCGACGATGAGTTCGTCGAGGTCACGCCCAAGTCGTTGCGCCTGCGCAAGAAGATTTTGCAGCAGAACAAACGGCCCAAGCGGTGGGAAAAGACCGAGCAAGCCGCGTCAATCTAACTGCTCCGTGTCATCCCGAGCGACTGATGCTGCGCCAACTTAGAAATGTCATCCTGAGCGACCGGAGCCGCATCGTCTTGGAATTGCCATCCTGAGCGAAGATCGCGCAGCGATCGAAGTCGAAGGACCTGCGGTTGCTTTTCTACTTGTGTCAGGGCACGGCTTCACGGCTTGCGAAACAAGCTCGATCACCCAGAAGTTTTGTATCGGGGCATGACTTTCAGCCGTGCCACAACGACGCAAAATGGATTAGGACTTTAGCCCCAGTGGCTCGGTTGTCCCAATGCGAGAATCCCTGCAAACCGACCGTCTTCTCCTGCACCGCTGGCGCGAATCCGACCGGATTCCGTTTCAAGCAATGAACGCCGATCCGCGCGTGATGGAGTTCATGCCAGCACTTCTCTCAGCCGCGGAGTCCGACGCGCTCGCCGACCGCGCTCAGGCCCACTTCGATCTTCACGGTTTCGGACCCTTCGCCGTCGAGCTACTTGAAAATCATTCCTTCGCCGGCTTCATCGGCCTTTCCATTCCCACGTTCGATGCGCCATTCATGCCCGCGGTAGAAATCGGTTGGCGCCTCGAATTTAACTGCTGGGGCCGAGGATTGGCGACTGAAGGCGCACGCGCCGTACTCCGCTACGGCTTTGAGAACCTGAAACTCGACAGTGTAGTTTCGTTCACCGTTCCAGCAAACCTGCGTTCCCGCCGCGTGATGGAGAAGATCGGCATGACACACGATCCTCGTGACGACTTCGACCATCCAGGCTTGCCGGAAGGCCATCCCCTCCGCCGCCACGTCCTCTATCGGATTAAACGCTAGAGTCTCTTCTTCGCCTCCAGCACTCGCTCCAGCGCCTCTTCCGCCGACGCTCCCACCGCCGACAAATGCCCCATTTTGCGCCCCGCTCGAGGCGTGTGTTTCTCGTACAGGTGCAATCGCACGCCCGGAACCGCGAGCGCCGCGGCAAACTTCGGCTCGCCTTTCAGCCACACATCGCCAAGCAAATTGACGATCGCCGCCGGACTGATCAGCTCCGTCGAGCCCAGCGGAAGATCGCAAACCGCGCGCACAAGCTGCTCGAACTGGCTCGTCACGCACCCGCGCTCGCTTTGGTGATAGCTGTTGTGTGGCCGCGGCGCAAGTTCGTTGATGAATAGCTCACCCTCCCGCGTGATGAAAATCTCCGCGCAAAGCAGGCCCTCGATTCCGAGCTTCGCCACAAGATCCGCGGCCAGTTCTTCGGCGCGGGATTCAAGCGCGGCCGGCACGCCCGCAGGCAGCACGCTCCAAGCCAGAATCTGATTCTCGTGGTGATTGCGCGCGGCGGGATACACGCACACCTCTCCCGACGGGCTTCGCGCAGCCATCACGCTGATCTCGCATTCGAGATCGAGGGCTTGCTCGGCCACAGCGGGCCGCGCGCCAATCGCCTTCCACGCCGCTGCAATCGCCTCTTCCGTCGCCGGCGAATCCATCCCGATCCGCGCCTGTCCGCGGCCATCGTAGCCCCCGTGTCCGATCTTCAGGAACACCTGCCCGCCGAGCGCAGCCACTGCTTCATGCAGCTCTGCCTCGCTGCGGACGACACGAAATGGCCCCACGGGAAATCCATTGTCTGCGAGCCACGTTTTTTGCAGCGTTTTGTCCTGAATAATGCGGATCGGTTCCACGCCGGGCCGCAACGGCGCAAGGCTCGCAACTTCACGCAACGCATCGACGCCAATCTGTTCGATCTCCAGCGTCACTGCGTCCGCGCCCGCAGCAAGTCGCCGCGCAGCATCCACGTCGTCCCAGCGGCCGACGATGGTTTCATCCGCCACAAAGCTCGCAGGGCACTTCGCCTCGGGATCCATCACGCGCACGCGATAGCCCATGGTGCGCGCGGCCATCGCAGTCATGCGTCCCAATTGACCGCCGCCGAGAATCGCCAGCAAGCTACCGGGAAGGATCTGTTCTGTTGTTGAATCGAAAGCGGAGCTCACCCGGCCTGGTCCTCGCCTATCTTCTGGTCGAGCACTTCCTCGGTGCGCGCAGCGCGCCACGCGGAGAGGCGCTCATAGAGAGCCGCATCTGTCGCGGCCAGAATCTCCGCGGCCAGCAGTGCGGCGTTGGCCGCGCCGGCTTTGCCGATGGCCAGTGTCCCGACGGGCACACCCTTGGGCATCTGCACGATAGAAAGCAGCGCATCGAGGCCGTTGAGCTGCGTGGCGGGGACGGGAACTCCGAGCACGGGGACGAGCGTTTTTGCCGCCAGCATGCCGGGCAGATGCGCCGCGCCGCCGGCTCCGGCGATAATCGTGCGCAGGCCGCGTTCGCGAGCCGTCTCTGCGTACTTGAAAAGCCAGTCCGGCGTGCGGTGCGCGCTTACGATCCGCGCTTCATGCGGAATCTTGAGCACGCGCAGAATTTCTACGGCCGCCGAGAGCACTTCGTAGTCGCTCTTGCTGCCCATTACAACGCCCACCAGAGGTTGCTCGCTCATGGGGTCATTATACGAAGGTCGATCCGTGGTGACGCTCCTAGTGCCGATGCCACGCCTCAACGGCCACTTCGACCGCAGCGAAGACAACGCTCACAGCAGCAAGAAATCCCTTGGCACGCTGCCAGTTCTGCTCATGGCGGTCCATGCGCCGCTCCAGCTCCGCCAGCCGCCCGCCGTTGCCGTCGCCCATCAGTCCGGTCATCTGCGATTTCAGCACGCTTAGATCGCTCAGCACCTGGGCCTCGAATTCATTCATCATGCGCATCCCTGCTCCAAGTGGTCAGTGAAGAGTTTTCGGTCGACAAAAATGATCTATAAACGATCCACATCTGATTCATCTTCACTTCTTCACTTTTTCACTGTCCACCGTTCACTGCTCACTTTCCACTGCTCAACGGCAGATTGATGAACAGCGCCGACGAGAATTCCGAATAATTTGGCGGCGTCGAACCATCGTACATCCGAATGTAGAATCGGTCGCTCGCCGAAACACGCGAAAACGTAAGACTCGGCTGCGAGCCGCGCAACACCAGCGTCGGATCCTCGCCGGGCATGAAAGCAAAATCCCGCAACCGAATTTCGAACCCGCCGCCGCTTGGCGGAGTCACGCCCGTATTCACTGTCACCGTGCTCCCGTTCATCGCTGCCACCGTAACGCCGATAAGATTGGCCAGCACTGTTGGAGCAATCGGGGCTGGCAACCACGCGTTGGCCGGCACAGTGGCGCTCGTCTTGATGGCCAAATCATCTGCCCAGTCATTCGCAAAGGCGATCTCGTACGCCACTAAGTCCGGGTAACTGGCGCCGTAAGTTACTTTGACTGTGCGCGCCACCACTTCCGCATTCAGATTTGTCGAAGGCGCGTTAAGCAGCAACGCGTCGCCTGGCCAAACATCCTCTGCAAAGCTCGTCCGGCTCCCTCTGTACGTTCCACTCCAAAGTGCGCTCACGCTGGCCGCAGCCTGCTCCATCACAAGCGCGGCGTTGCGGCAATCCGCGGAGCTGCGTGCAGGGGGACGAGTGACTGAGCCGATCCAGGCGGCCACTGATGGCGAGCCGGCCTGCGCTAGCGCCTGCTGGCTGGCCGAGTTCACCGCGCGGCCTACCGCCCGCCCAACCGTTCGGTAAGTCACTGCAATCTGTTCACCTGCAACCGGAGTGCAGCCGGTGTAGAAGGTGACCCTGCCGGTCCGCTCCAGATGGCACTCCGCGGCCTCGGCCGTTGTGCCAACCCTTCGCGTGTACGATCCGCCAGTCGGCGGCGTACTTACCACCCAGCCTGACCCTAAGTTCGTCAGGCTTACGGCGCGAATCGTTCCGATCAAATTGATGCTGCTGGCCGGCACAACCAGGCACGAGCCAGGCAGGTATGTAACTGCCCCGTCATACAGCGTGATAGGAGTTGCGCCCACGCCGTTGACAAATTCTTGTATTTCCATCTGGATCTTTCCAGAGGCGATGGCCCACTCACCGCCGGCGCCGATAAGCCCCTGATCTCCAAAGGAGTAATACATTGCTTGCGCACGATTACACTCCGGACAGTGCACGCGGACACGTAGCGTGTATTGGTTCGCTGGGTTCAGCGCAAAAGTAATTCCTGCGGCAGTGCCCTCCACAATCGGCTGCAGCGTCACGGCCCCCGTGTCTTGTTGCGCCGTGGCCTGAAAACCCGCGGTGCAATCCGCCGCCTTCAGCAGGTCGGTAAAAAATCCCGCCACGATGCCCGTGCTGCCCGGAGACAGTTTCACTCCCACAGCTTCAAGCAGCAGAGTTCCACACATTTCGATGGGATCGATCCACATCAGCAGCGTCTGCCCATCGATCCCGTTGCCGCCGTTCATAGCCAGGCCGCCGGGAGCAATAGCAAGGTATCCCGTTCCCTCGGAAAACTCCCACACCGTCTCGTTGATTTGTGGCTCGTTAAAAAGCTCGCTGATGATTGTGGATTTTGAAGTCGCGGGAAAGTATGGGTCGGCTGCCAGATTAAACTGAGTTGTTGCTCCGTCGCCGAGAAAGTACTCCGTAACATAGGCTGCCGGTTCATTCTCGCCGCAAACGGTGACATCGTTGGCCAGTGCGCGCTTGACGCTTGCCGTCAGAGCCAGGTTCCCAAGGTTCAAGCTGCCGTCGGTCTCGTTCAGCGGATGCACTGTTGTCTGCACCGCGGACAGCGTGATTGCGCCACTCTGTGCGCGATATGCCGCCCGGGCCATTCCAGCCGCCTCTCCGGCGCTCTTGCTCCAACTTGCTCCTGGCTCTGGAGTGAAGTTCCCCACAAGTGTGTTCAGCGAGACCGTCCGCGCCGAAAGGGATGTCGATCCAGTGTGAGCCACAAGGGCAGCAAGCAACGTCCCCGCATCCTCTTCGGTCAATCCGGCGCTGGGCGGCATCAGCACTTGATCCAGCAGTATCTCATCGCTCACAGCCTGAATAGCCAGCCGGTAGCGTGGCCCTTCAAGGCCCACGCCCGCATACTCCGGCAAGGGAGTCACAGCGATATAGCCCGTGAAGTAAGTTGTCCCGTCATCGCCAGTCACCGAAACAGATTGAAAGCGCGCTGGCGTTGTAAGACTGCCGCCGGCCGGCAGGCTCAACCATAACTCGCAGACAGACGGTGCATTCAGCTTGCGCTCGATGGTCAATGGACGCACCGAGTCGAACGCCGCCGTGTAATCCTGCCCTTGGATTTGTATCTTCATCGCATCTCTCTGTCTGGTAACTCGGATTCTTTAGTGCGCGTTACACAAGCGCGTTTGCCGCTGGGAGAAAGCTCCGGTAACATACCACCCGTTCTCCATCCAATGGATCCGTCACCGGCAGCGCCAGGAATTGCCCCTTAAGTAGTACCCGCGAATGTCCGCTCTGATTTTTTGGATTGAGAGGTGAAATAGTCTCCTCCGCTCCGGTGATAGCTTGCAGTCTTGGATAGTGGAAGAAGATTCGTTCCCCCTGGCTCGCTTCCAGCACAAAGAGCCCCGACCACTCCTGGTAGAAGCTTCCGCCTTCTCGATCGACAAATCCGGCCACTGTCTGCACCTTTGCGCCCGTTGCAGGGGCGCCGCCCGGCAATGGCTCGGACAGAGTCAGCCCGGTCGCAGTCACTTGCGACACGAGCGCGACATTAAACGTCACGCGCCGCACGTAGTCCACATCCGTGAGCGCCTGCCGTACGTACGCGCCCGCCACCGGCGTGCCCACGTAGCCGGTTTGCCCGGTGTAATCCACATCGACAGCAACGATCGCGCCAGGTGTGAATTTAGCCGCGTCCGTAAGCGCCAGCATAATCGATGTGCTTGTCGAACCACTTTGCGGCGTGACTGCGGGCAATGCTTGCGCTCCATCGGCTGCAGGAGCCGCGCCAATCGCCGGCGCAAGAATGTTCATATGTTGCGAGCCGGTAGCCAGACCCATCGTCAACTTCGTCCAACTTAGGAATTGAAGACTTACTTGCGCTTCGAGCGTCTCGCGCACCTGTTCGAGAGGCGCTGCTGGAATTCCCGTCATCAGCGGCACCGACTTACTCGACGTCTTGCGCACAAAATCCTGCACCCATCCCAGGCTGATCCACGGTGCCGGTGGAGCATCGAGACTAAACCGGCCCTGTTCCGACGGATCGAAAAGAACGGGCGTCTGCGCAACGCGATTCACCGGCGCAAAGAATGCACGCACCCTTCGCGCCACCGGCGCCGGAGCGGAAAACCAAGTTGCGGTCATTTACTCCCCCTGCTCCTGGTAGCTGTAAACCAACACTGTCGCGCTGCGGCTCAGCAGGTCGCGCTGGGCAACGCTGGGCGAGAACACCGGCTCATCCCAGAAAACCTGCGTCAGCATGGCGGCTGGCGGTGTGGCGGCGTAATTCAGCTTCGGTGTGTAGAAAGGTTGAATCATCGCCATCAATTCCTCGTCCATCGCGCTTAAAGCTCGGCCGCGATCCAGTCCGCCAAAACTCTGTGTGCCGCAAGTCTGGTAGACAATTTCGCATTGTTCGCCGGTCATCGTCGAATCGAGATTCATATCGACAGCCAAGCCCAGCCAGCGCAGTACAAACACGTCGCTGGGAAACTGGCTGAACGGAGCCTCTGCTTCCTCCACCAGGATTCCCGGCCTTACGGTGCCACGCATCAGGATCGTCCGCTGCGGATTAATCTCGGTGAGCCGTGTGCGCAACGCCATATAAAAAGAATCTTTCGCATTCTGCATGGATGCTCCTCACGCGGTTACACCGCTTGCTGTCGCGCCTCGCGTAAAAGCAGCCGGTAGAGATACACTTGGCCAAACGCCTCGTTGGAAGCGATCGACTCAATCAGATAGTCTTGCCCGGCCACGGTAACCGCCAACGTCATGGCGAACAGAGATTGTGCCGACGGCAAATCGAGCGCGTTGATCTGCTGCTCCACACTCGTTGCGGACACCAGCAGCTCCCACTTCGATTCGCCGCCTTCCTGCCACGACGGTCGCAGCTTGCGCATCAGCACCGGGCTTACTGGAACATCGGTGAATGTGGTCGCCACCAGGCCGACCTCCGACATGCTCGTATCCGTATTCGTGCCTGTAACGCGCAGAAGGGCCGTCGTTCCCGATGCGCTGCGCAGCAGCGCGTCGGCCAGCATCTGCGGCGCACCCCTCGGGTTACGCGGCGCCGTATCGCTCATCGCTCACCCCAGCCTGTTCGCAACGTACGGATTCAGCCACGCCTGCACCGTCTCGTCGATCAGCGAACTTGAGAAATACTTGATTTGCATCGTGTCGATTCTGCTCATGCTCGCGTTCAGCGCCGGCGTCGCCTGCGCATTGCGCACAATCTGCGCGCACGCCGACTTTACGTCGTCCCCGATCGTCGCCAGGCCCGCCGTGTAAGTCGCCTGCACTTCGTTGAACGGCAGTCCCAGAACATTCCACGGCAGCGTCAGCTCCCCGGTGTTGGGATCAAAGTCCACCAGTGTGGCATCGATCGACGTCCATTGCCCGGGCAGCGCAAAAGCCCATGCGATCTCGATGAGCGGCTCCTGCGGAATCTCCCCGCGCCTTGGCCTTGCGTACCGTCCCTCCAGGCTCACCATTGGCGTCGTCGCCGGCGCCAGCGGCGCCAGCGGCAGATAGCTCAGACGCACAGTCTGCGCCCCCGCCGTTACACGAAGGCGCTCCGTGTACTGAATCACGTTCAGATCGGGCCTCCTGCAATAACTGTTGATCAAGGCCGTCGCGGCCGTGATCCAGTCCGCCGTGGTCCCGACCGGCAATCCATAGTTTGTGTAATCCGCTGGCTCGAGATATGCCATCGCGCATCCTTCCGTTGCAGTTCTTGGTTTGCTTTTTGTAGTTCTAAGTTCGTAGTTCGCAGTCCTCAGCCCGCGCCCCTCGGCAGCAGGTGTTTACCGGCGGCCGTGATCTGCGAACTATGAACTGCGAACTATGAACTGTTTTCCCTACCGGTCGACCAGCACCTGATAGTGAGCGAAGTTTGCGCCCTTCACCACTGGAGCGCCGAACTTGACCGCCACATATTGAGAGCTCAGCGAACTCGGCAGCCCAAGCTGGAAGATGCGCGGCGTGGGATCGCCCAGCCAGTGATACTCGATCAGGTCCTCCGTTACGATGTAGGCCGGAAGCACGGCATTGCCGGTTCCCGGTGTCCCTGTATAGGGCAGGCTCCAATCGGGAATCAGCGGCAGATCGCCGGCCTGCGTCGAGAGCGTCTTCACCGTGAAGCCCGCCGAGATCTGCGTGGTATTCAGCACCACGTTGTACTCCGACTTCATCTCCTGGTCGATCAGGTCCAGAAGCACCGGGTTGCCATAGATTGCAGTCGGCCGCACATGATAGCCGTTGCTGGCCACCATCTGCGCCACCGTGGTCTTGATCGTGTCCACAATCTTCATTGCAGCGGTAACGGTCACCGAGTTGCCACCGGCTGCGATCTGCGCCGCACAACCCATGTACTGCGTCGTCGTTGGCGCGCTCAGGCTGGTGTCGTTGCCGTTCCACAGCGCCACGTCGTGCGCCACCATCACGCCGCTCACCGTATCCACCAGGTCCTTGGCCTGCAGATACGCGAATTGCTTCTGCTGGTCGCCCAGTTCGATGTCGAACAGGTTGTAGTTGATCTGCGCCACCACCGCTTTCAGCGGCACGCTCAGCTCGATCCGCGTCGGGCTAACCACCGTGGGATTGATGCTGCGCGGATTCACAAATCCCGCCGTCCCCGGATTGGGTATTGCCGTCTCTTCAAAAAAGCGCGACGGATGCCCGGTCGCCGGAACCTGCCTGATGCGCTGTCCGAAGGCGCTGGCGCGCCGGCAAATGTCGAAGATCTCCGTCTGGTACAGCGGAACTTCGATGGCGCCCGGCCCGATGTAGTCTGCTGCCGCATGAATATCTGCAAAGGTTGCGTTCATAGATTCTCTCCACCCCTTCCATGGGGCCGTGCTTTGGTAGCCGGGCACACGTGCCCAGCTTCAGTCGTCAGTGAACAGTGGACAGTGGACGAGAGAAGTCAGACTCAGCACAAACTGCTGATCACTGACCGCTGTCCACTGATCACTGCATTTACGAGATTGCGCCCGACCGCAGCAGCTGCGTCTTCACTGCGATGCGCTGCTCCAGGCTCAGGCCCGACAAAGCCGCATCCAGCGAGCGCACATCCACCGGGCCATCGCCGATGCCATGCTTGGCCAGCATCTCGGCGGTGGCTGCGGGCATGGTGCGGCGCACCGGGTTCAGTGCGTTCTGCGTCGACGCCGCTTTCACTTCGGCCAGCTCCCGCTCCACGGCGGCAAGCTTCTCCGCCAGCTCGGTTTCGCGGCGGCTTTGTTCCACCGTCGCCGAGATCCTCTCCACCTCGCCGGAAAGCTCACCCTGCCGTTGTTCCAGCCAACTGAGCGTCTTTTCCAGCGCGGTGGTTGCGGCTTCCAGCCGCTCCACGATGTTCCCTTCTCCTTGTTCCATGTTTTTCCTTTCCTTTTTTTTGCGAATTGCTCATTGCGGCGGTTCACTGATCAACAAAAAGGCTCCGTTTCCGGAGCCTCCTTGATCGTTTTCTCGCTTACTGATTGACTAACTTGCTTACTTCCCCTTTACCGCCCGGCTTAAATCCTTGGCTAACTCTGTTAACTTCGCTAACTCCGCCAGCTCCGCTAACTCCGCTGTCTTTCTCTAACTCGCCATGCGGAAGCTTGTCGCCCGGTAGGCTGCCTTGTCCCGCAGCAGAATCGCCGCCCCGGTAAAGGTCACCCGGGTCAGCTTCCATATCTCGGCCCGCATATCCTCCACGCGCGCATCGGCCAGTTCGTAGCTCATGCCCAGCGATTCCGGGGCGTGCGCCGTGATCGCCTCCGCCACCTCGGGAAAATCGCGCGCATACAGGTACCCGCGCACCACCAGCCGCGGCCCAATTACATCGGCCTCGGTCAGCAGGCCGATCTTGCGCCGCGCATCGTGTCCGTCCCATCCCGGCCTGTAATCCACCGCCATGCCCACCAGCGAGGCCAGCGCCTTCTCTGCTGCCTCGCGCGTCAGCATCACGCGGTGCCCGCGCGCTCCCGCCGGCGCCCTGTCGCTGGCCGCGTTCACCACTGTCAACACGCCCTCAAAGGGCACCCGGTTGGGATGCCTGTCCACATGAGGAATCTTTACCGCCATCGCTTCCAGTCGCATGCTCGCTCCGCTCCGTCAGGGACTCGGTCCCAGCCCCTGCGTTCCTTAGTTCCTGTTTTCCGCTTCGCCCGACAGCAACGCCACCGGGGTCTGCCCCAGCGGAGCCAGTCCCCGCATCGCCCGTACCTCGTCGATCGTGAGCACGCCGGCCTGCAGCAATTGCACCTGCACCTGCAGCTCGGTCCCTTCGTCCCGCGCGCTCAGCTCGTTGAAGACAAACTCAAACTCCCGCCAGCCGATGCACTTCGCAAAAAGGTCGCGCGTGATGTGCCCGGCCACCAGCATCGCCAGCGGCGAGATAGCTCCGCGAAAGGCCTCGTCGGCCATCTCTGAGGCCGTCGACTGGTTCACGTCCGCTTCCAGGCCCAGCATCAGCGGCGGCAGCCCGAAGGCGTTCGCCACCATCCGGATCAAAAACTCCTGCCACGCCAGCCGCAAGTCCGCGTCCGTTCCCTGCGCGAAGCGCAGAACCTCCGGCTTCTGCTCGGTCGAGATCAGCGGCACGCGCCCCGTGCCTTCGATCTCGTCCTGCCACCAGCGGATCAGGCGGTCGTGCTGCGCGGGCGTCGCCTCGTTCAGCCACAACGCATATTGCGCCACCGAATTCGCCGCCAGCTTTCCGGCGAAGCGATTCGCGCTCAGGAACTGGTTCACCGTCTCGAACGCCACTTCGAGCGGCCCCAACCCGAATGGGGTAAAGCTGCGCGGGTTCATCCGGATGTAAATCAACTGCCGGTCGAGCAGCTCCACAGCCCCCGACTCCAGCTGTCCCGGCACGGCCTGCGCATAGCGCGGCGTATCCTCGTCGCCGTCCCAGCCTGCATTGATGCGGATCGACGCTCCGTCCACCGGCCACAGCATCGCCGGCCGCTCCGGATCGCCCGTCGGCTCCATCTCGATCGCGCCGAAGCCGCCCGTCAGCGCATCTTCGATCGCCTGCTCTACCAGCGTGCGGAAGCTGTCGGCCGGATTCGGCTCCTCCAGAGCGCGTCGCAGTGCTCGCAGCTTGCGCGCCGCAAACGCCACATCCTCGGGCCTGACGCCGCGCCGCACCCGCACCTGCCAGTCCATCGCCGCGATGCGATCCTTGATCACGTTGATCGCCCGCCGCACCACCGGTGTCTCCGCAAACCGGCGCAGGTTCATCGGCGTCGGCTTGGGCAGATGCTTGCCCGGGAATTGCACCGGGCTCAGAATCGCCGGAAGAGCCAGCGTCTTCCGCTCCGCCTCCGCCCCCGCCTCTAGCTCTACCTGCCGGGACCGCTCACCATTCCCTGCCTGCCTGCCTTGGCGGGCCTGCCGCCACATCTCCCGTATTTGCTCGCCTACCCTCACGCGCACCTTCCTTCAAAAAACTAAAGGGCCTTCAAAAACAAAAAGGCACGGCCTATGGCCATGCCTTTTTCGAAAGTTCAGTGAATCGTCAGCCGCCCGCCCGAAGCAAATCCGAAACAAATCCTGAGCCAATCCTGACTCAATCGCTCCCGGCAACGGCCGCGATACCCCTGAAAACCATCAACAGGATTAATCCTACCGCGAAGCCCGGAAATGATCGGCAAACTTCAGAAAAAATATTTCAAGTATTTTTGCGAGGCAGAAGGAGGCGCGTACGCCCAACAAAACATAGAAGATCTACACCCGCTACTCGTTCTTCGTTCCCCTGCTTTCCGCCTCCGCGCCTCTCGCCAGCCCTTGACTCGTCGCAATGAACGGCCGGCCGCCGTGAGTGAAGCAGAGAGCAAGTGAAGAAACAAACGTGTGAAAGAGTGAACCGCTGGAAGCTGGAAGCTGACACCTGACCCCTGAAACCTGTCACCTGTCTCATTACACTCGCAGCTCGCGTCTCGCCGTCTCGGCCACGCGCCCCATGTCCGATGTGGTCAGCACGCGTATCCGGTGCTCCTCCATCGTCTCCACGCCGAAGCGGTAAAGCTCCAGCCGCTCCGGCTCCTCCTCGGTAGCACCCACCCGCGCCGCCGGCTCGATCACCGCCGTCAACTCGAGCTCCGCCTTCTCCACCCGCTCCACCCCGGCACGCAGCGCGGCCGCCGAAAAGGACAGCACCTTGGCCATCTCGAGGCCGGGATCGAGGCTCACCGCCTGGAACATCCGCACTACTCCGTTGGGCCGGTAACCCACATCGATACGGAGAGGATCGCCCGGCCGCGTGTAGTCCGAGGCGGCGATCTTTTTTCTCAGCAGATCCCATACTCCGGCATGTTCGAACTCCGACCGCATGCGCGACTGGATCGCCGCGCGTCCGCTCAGCCTTGGGCTACGCTCCCGCGGCGGAGGCTCCACGTAGACCCGCATCAGCTCTTCCATTCCCGCGGGAACGCTTTCGGCCAGGTAGGCCTTGGGCTCGGTCATCTGCACGTTCAGCGAGAGCGATTCCTCGAGGATCCGCATCAGCCGCCCTCCAGCCGCCTCGAAATCCTCTCTCTCCAGGCCCGTTCCCTCCTGCAGCCGACGCCGCAGCTCGCTCTCCATTCCTTCCAGCAGCGCCGTATCGGCGTCCGGATCGAGGCACCGCACCCGTCGCCAGTCGCGCGTGAAGCGCACCTCTACCCTCCCCGGCTCGACCTTCCCAGATTCGTCCGACGCGGCGCTCTCGCGCAGAATCACGCCGATGTGAACATACTCGTTCCGCACCGCGTCCGGCACATATCGAAGCAGTTGAAACTCGCAGCCGCGTCTTGCGCTTCCGCCCATCATGGCCAGCTTCTAGCTCCTAGCTCCTAGCCTTCAACCGTAACCCGTCAGGTGTCAGGTTTCAGGTGTCAGAAAAAATCCATCCATCCCGAACCACCCAGAGAAGGTTCCCTGTTCCCTGAAACCTGACACCTGTCCCCTCTCCCTCAATTCACCCTCATCGTATCCCCCCATCGCCCCCCCCTCCAAGCCCCTTCCTCCCTTTCTCTCCCCGCCTCTCCCCATTTCGGAAACGGCCTCCTATCCGAGTTCCCAAACGCCTCAATCAGTTCCCGGATTCTGCTCTGCCGCGCAAGCAGCTTCTCCACCAGCGCTTCCATTTCACTCTGGTCGCCGCCATACCACTCCGGTGGAACCTCGTTGGCCGCCTCCCACACCGTCTCCCCCGCCATGGTCTCAAGTCTCGTCAGCCAGGGCTCAAACGACTCCCAACCCGTGACCTCCCGGTAGACGTCGTTGCGGTAATACACACCGCGCAGCGGAGCATCCTCAAAGCGCCACTCCCCGGCGTGAAAGCAGTACCCGAAGTCGATGAAGACGGCCTTGTACCTCTTCTCCCGCTGACGCCGCGCAAAGACCGCCTGCCGCCCGTTGGCATTGCCGGTCCACTTGTCGAGCGCCAGGATGCCGGCGAACTCGCTCAGATTCTTCAACTCCGCCATCTGCTCTTCCGGCAGGTAGTCCACCACCTGGCCCGGCATCGTGCCCCCGGCGAAGCGCGACCCGAAGTGCAATCCTGGCTGGCAGCGCTCCCGCGTCCGCCCCATGTCGATCTCCAGCTCCGGCGTATTCTCGATCAGCCAGCTCGATACCTCCACCAGACCGGTTTCGGGCACCGTCAGTCCAGCGGCCGCCGCCAGCCGCGAGGCCAGCAGCTCGTTGGCCAGCACCCGCCTGTGCTGCGGGTTGTTTTGGAACTTCACCACGTACACCTGGCCGTCCGCGCCCAGCATCAACTGGCCCTGCGCGCCGCCCCGCATGCGCCGGATCTGCTGCACCGCCAGAACCGCCAACTCTGTCCCTCGCTGCCTCTTGATTCTCTACCGAATTCTATTGCAGTGTTCAGTTGTCAGGTTTCAGCTTTCAACTTTTAGCTTTTTGGATCCCAGCTTGTAGCCGGCAGTAGTTCACTTCTTCACTCATTCACTCTTTCACTCGTTCCCTTGTTCCCTTGGTCCCTTGGTCCCTCGGTCCCTGCTTTCCCCATCCGCTTCGCTTCTTCCTCCCCGTCCAGCACCCGGAACACGCCCTCAGCCAGCGCCCGCAGCTCGTCCTCGCCGGGATAGACCGCGACCGGCGCGATCCACTCCACAGAACCTCGCAGCCGCGCCACCAGCCGCTCGGAGTGCGCCATGCCGCCGGTCACCAGCACCGCGTCCACCTTGCCCCCATTCACCCCTCCCCGTAGAACCGCGGCCATCGCACCTGTCTCTTTTCCAATTTGATAGGCCATGGCCTCGAAGACTGCCGCCGCCTGCCTATCGCCCGCGTCCATTCTCCGCTCCACCTCCATCAGGTCGCGCGTTCCGAGATAAGCAAACAGCCCGCCGTCGCCGAAGACGTGGCGATCAAGTTCGCCCTCCGTCATCTTCCCGCTGAAGCACAGCCTGATCAGCTCCCGCACCGGCAGCGATCCCGTCCGATCCGGCCCGAACGGGCCCTCTTCGATCGAATTGCTGTCGATCATGCGCCCGCCGCGATGCGCCGTCACCGTAACCCCGCTGCCCATGTGCACCACGATCAGCCGCATCTCCTCGTATCGCCGCCCCTGCTCCCGCGCATACCGTCGCGCCACCGCCTTGGTGTTCAGCGCGTGCCCGATAAACGTCCGCTTCACCAGCGGTGAGCCGGAAAGCCTCGCACACTCCTGCCACTCGTCCACCGTCACTGGGTCCACAATGTACGCCTTCACGCCGGCCGCCGTTGCAAACTTGAGCGCCAGCACCGCGCCCAGGTTCGACGCATGTTCTCCGCGTCGCGCCCGCCGCAACTCCTCTACCATCGTGTCGTCCACAAGATACGTCCCGCAATCCATCGGCGGCAGCAGCCCGCCCCGTCCGGCCACCGCCGCCCAGCACTCCGTGCCTTTGCCTTTCGGAGTGAATCCTGCCTCGGACAGCGCCGACTCGATCCGCGCCACGCGATACTCCAGCCGGTCCAGAATCGGCCTCCCGCGGAATCTCTCGATCTCCTCGTCTCCGTGGTGAATGTTGCGCGCCATCTCCTCGCCCGCGCGCGTAAATACGCCAAGCTTCGTCGACGTCGTCCCGGGGTTCAGGACCAAGACCCTCTCTTCGACCCTCTCGTGCCCCCCGCTCAAGCTTCACCTCTCTGGCGACCTTCCAGCGACATTGAGTCTACCCTGCCTTCCTCGGCGCCATATGTGTCCCTCTGCTCGCACCTCTTAAACCGCTCAAACCAATCGTCTTAATCATTTCAGGCGCAATGACTTTTCCGCCCGCAAGCCCATTTCGTGCTACACTGAATGCAATCGTAGAATTCGATTTGAAGTTCTTGCCTGTTCCGGTTACCGCCTACACGCAACACTCCACATTGCATTCAGCGGTAATTCAGTAAATTTGAGGAGCAACACAATGGAACAAGGCACAGTGAAGTGGTTCAATGACGCAAAGGGATTTGGATTTTTGAGCCGTGAAAACGGCGAGGACGTCTTCGTCCATCACACCGCCATCAAGTCGACCGGTTTCCGGTCGCTGCAGGAAGGCCAGAAGGTCCAGTTCGACGTGACCAAAGGCCCCAAGGGCTGGCAGGCCGAAAACGTTCAGGTTGTCTAAGACCGTTCAGGTCATCTAAGCAACTTGCCTGAAACCGTTCGGAACTGAGAACAAGTTCGGAACCAAAAACGAGAGGGACGGCGAAACTGCCGTCCCTCTTTTGCGTTTACTATCCCCTAATCCCTGATCCCTGTTTTCTTACGCCACCGGATCCAGCTTCTCCGCCGCGGCGCTCGGATGCAGACCCCCCTTGGGGAGCTCGTGATCTCCCAGGTAGAGCAGGACACTATTAATGGAATCCTCGAAGCGTGCACCCGTTTTGTGGGTGACTCTTACGCCCTTCGAGACCAGTCGGCAGACTTCAAAGCGGTTCATTCCTCGCGCGAGCGCGCGGTGAACCTGATCGGAACGCATGACGAACTCCTGCAAACACGGTAATTGCTGCGTAGAGGTTCAAAGCTCGTCAGAAGCGCTTAGTCAGCCGGAGCCGAGCAGGCCTGGCATTGAAAGGGTCTGCTTTCATTGTACGCTGCAATCGACTCGCCTGCGCGCGTGCGCCCCGCATTGCGATGGATGTGCCCCGCGCTTTCGCCGCATGCGATCCACCTGCTAACATAAATCTCTTGAAAGTCCGCACTGCGGGCTCGCTGAACACATTCGATGGAAAGAGGTTAACTTGGCCGACACCACAAAAATCAAAGACAAGGCAGAACGCAAAAAGCTCAAACGCGCGTCGCGAAAGAAAGCCGCCCCCAAAGCCAAGCGCACCACCCCCCGCGGCTCACTCAAGAAAAAAGTGAAGAAGATGGTCCGCGGCCAGTCGAAACGCTAACAAAAACAGCCCTCAGCGATCAGCCATCAGCTACAAGCACTTTCGAGTGGGCCACTCATCTCTGCCTCGCACGAATTGGCTGAAGGCTGATAGCTGACGGCTGAAAGCTGCCTTTCGAGGAGACCTGCCCTGCCCAGCCAGTTCTTCGCCCGAAACCAGTTCTTCGCCCGAAAGTCGATCGACAAGCTCATCAGCGACTCGACGGAGCCCGAGCACGCGCTGAAGAAGACGCTCGGGCCTTGGTCGCTCACTGCGCTCGGCATCGGCGCGGTCATCGGCTCGGGCATATTCACCGTCATCGGCACCGCAATCTCCGGCGAGCAGTTGCCCAACGCCACCATCACCAACACTCCCCTCATTCACTACGTCGTCACGCACACAGCGCTCGCCGGCCGTCCCGGCGCCGGTCCGGCCATTGCCCTCTCCATGGTGATGGTGGCCTTCGTCTGCGCGCTCACCGGCCTCTGTTACGCCGAGCTGGCCTCCATGATTCCCATCGCCGGCTCGGCCTACACCTATACCTACGCCACGCTTGGCGAACTCATCGCCTGGATCATCGGCTGGGATCTGATCCTCGAATACGCCGGCTCCAACATGAGCGTAAGCGTCGGCTTCGCCGCCCACATCGTCGACCTGCTCGACTGGTTCGGACTGCATCCGAGCGCGCGGTGGATCTCGCCCGCTTATCTTCCCGACGGCCTGCAGGATCTCGCCGGAAACAACCTCTACAACCCCGGCTGGCACTTCGGCTTCAACATTCCCGCGTTCCTTATCGTCATGTTCATCACGGTGATCCTGGTCCGCGGCATCCGCGAGTCCGCTTCCACTAACAACATGATGGTCGGATTCAAGCTCATTGCCATCCTCATCTTCGTTTTCGCCGCCATCGGTTTCATCCATCCCTCCAACTGGCATCCCTTCATGCCCAATGGCTGGTCGGGCGTGCTCACCGGCGGCTCCATCATCTTCTTCACCTACATCGGCTTCGATTCCGTCTCCACCGCCGCCGAAGAGTGCCGCAATCCCCAGCGCGACCTTCCCATCGGCATCATCGCCACTCTGGTCGTCTGCACCGTGCTCTATGTCGCCGTCGCCGTCTGTTTAACGGGACTGGTCCCCTGGCAGTCCATGGTCGGCGACGCCGCTCCGGTCGTCAACGCACTCAAGAAGCTTTCGCTCCTGCCCGGCGGCCACCCACTCTACTGGATCCGCCTGGTCGTCCTGCTCGGCGCGCTCATGGGCATGATCTCCTCCATCCTCGTCTACCAGATCGGCCAGTCCCGCGTCTGGTTCTCCATGTCCCGCGACGGCCTGCTACCCAAAGTCTTCTCGAACGTCCATCCCTTATTTCGCACGCCGGCATTTTCCACCTGGGTCGCCGGCGTCGTCGTTGCCATTCCCTCCGGCCTCTTCGACATCGGGACTCTCGCCGACCTTTCCAACATCGGCACGCTTTTCGCCTTCGTACTCGTTTCCCTCGGCGTCATCGTCCTCCGCTTTCGCGACCCCCACCGCCGCCGCGGTTTCGTCGTTCCCTTCGGGCCCGTCATCCCCGCTCTCAGCGTCATCTTCTGCTTCCTGCTCATGGCCGGACTGCCCATCATCACCTGGTACCGCTTCCTCATCTGGCTGGTCATCGGCCTGTTCATCTACTTCCTCTATAGCCGTCACCGCTCCGAATTCGCACCAAAGAATCAGAGCCAACAGTTGTCATCCTAAGCATTCGGAGCTGCATCGTTTTGGTAATGTCATTCTGAGCGACCGGAGCGCAGCGGAGGGAGTCGAAGGACCTGCGGTTGCTCTTGATTTTCGGTTCCAGCAAGAACGTAAATCGCCCGACCTCTGACTGCACCGATCGAGACTCAGCCCGCGTAGCGGGCAAAAGAGGATAGCCCCAGGCGTAAGCCTGGGGATAGAGTCCACACAGGAAGCCCAGCCTGCTTAAGCGGGCGGAAGAACAATAACTTGGAGCCCGCATTTGGCTGGAACACCCCGCTCACAAGAGCTAACCTCGGCGCATAGCGCATCGAAGAATAGAGGAATCTAGTCCGAGACGAAAACCTGGCAAAAAGCCCTCGTTATGACCCTCGCCACCCTCGCCATCGGCGGCATCTATCTCTT
>JBEKWT010000010.1:0-24898 GCA_049512795.1 Occallatibacter sp. | reverse complement strand
GCCCCGTTGGAGTCGTGAATGGCGCCGCCAACGTTGCCGCCAACAATCTGCGCGAGCGTCGGCGCTGGACTGAACGCAATTGCAACGACGAGAGCAATTGCAACCGCGAGAGCAATTGGAACGACGAGGTTTGCAATCGCGAGGGATGGAGCAAAGCGAATTCGAGCCAGTTTTTTCTGAAGGTTCATCTGCGTCTCCTGAAGAGTTGGTCAAGGCCTGCTGTTGCAGGCTTAGGAATCTGAGCGCGCCCTGGGGAGATGTCCAAAAGGGGTCTGATTAGTCTCTTGGGCGTGCTTCAAAATGAAAGATTGGAAGAGGAATTGGAATTAGCGGCAACAACAACAGCGGCAACAACAGCCGGACTGCCGGGAGGCAGGTGCGAATGGCCGAGTTTGGGAAAGAAGTAATGTCATGGTTGCGTCAGAAGGTTGAATTGGGATTTGGTTTCGATTTGAATTCACCGGCTTAAACACGAAAGCCGCGTCAGCAGATTTGCTGTCACGCGGCCTTAAGGTGAATCGGCTGAGTCTCGAATCCGCTCAACAACAAGGCCGGTGTGACGTGGAACAACACGCCCGACACACCAACATTGTGAGCTCGAAACTCATAGGATTTAAGATACCGTAGGTTCCGGGCAGCGTCAAGCCGCGAAAAACCCTAGCTTTCAATGCGGCGCGGGCGGCCAAAGAAACGCGCGCCGAGTGCGCCACCGGCAACGCAGACGGCCAGAATGATGATTGCCAGAAAGACCACGCTGAAGAGCATGAAGCCGGCATGACCTTCAGGCGAAAGCATGATGGCTCTATTCATCGCGATCTGCTGGGCATCGAAGCCCATGGACGCCCAGTATTGGGTGGCAAAATTCATCTGGCTCTGCCACTCGGCATCGAGGGAGGGGCCGCGATGCAGCCAGAAGCGCATGGCAAAGAGCGAAACTGCGGTGGTGAAGGCGGCTGTCCAACTACCGAGAATGCCGGTGACGAGGCCGATCCGCGCGCCGGCGCCGATGGTGATCCAGGCGGGCCGGCGGCCGCGCATGTAAAGAGCCACCACCCATGCGCCGGCCGCAGCCATCAAGGGCAGTCCCATGACGCTCGCCGGAGAGTACATAGAACAGAGCGCGCCGACCGGAATGGCCAGCATGAGTGCCAGGCGCAAGGCAGCCTTCCAGTCAACCGTGCCCGCGTCGCGAACCGGCTCACCGGTGCGCTCAGAGACACCGATGCCGGCGGACCCGTCAGCCGTGTAGACCAGTTGGGGCAGACCGCAGAAGGGGCAGAAGCAGTCTTCGGGCTGCACAGTCTGGTGGCAACGGCTGCAAGTCAGTTCCATACAACTATGAGCGTAACGCATCGGGCGGCTGAGCAAGGGAGCAAGGGAGCGAGCTAACGAGTTTGCAGATTGGGAGGCGCGATGCCGAGCTTTTCGGCGACGATGGCTTCGGCTGCAGCGAGCGCCTGCTCGAGCGACATGCGCGTGGAGTCGAGAATGACGGCGTCGGGCGCAGGCTTCAGCGGCGAGTCGGCACGATTACGATCGCGCTCATCGCGGTCGCGGAGGTCGCGGAGAATTTCTTCAGGAGGCGGCGCGGGCGCTGAGCTCTCCAGGCCGATCTGCTCGTAGCGGCGTTGGCCGCGCACTTCGGGCGCAGCGTCGAGGAAGATTTTGACTTCGGCGTGGGGGAAGACAACGGTGCCGATGTCGCGGCCTTCCATGACCACTCCGCCGCGGGAGCCAACCTGCTGCTGCAGGCGGACCATCCAGGCGCGCACGGCGGGGAAGACACTGACGCGCGATGCGGCTTCAGTGACGGTGGGGTTACGGATGAGGCCTGTAACGTCTTCGCCGTCGAGGACGACAAGATTTTCCTGGTCGCCAGGCTCGAGGCGGATCTCGGTTTCGTGGGCGAGCTCCTCCAGAGCTTTGGCGTCGTCCAGAGAGACGTCAGAACGCAGAGCCTTGAGGGCGAACGCACGGTACATTGCGCCGGTTTCAAGATTGAGCAGGCCGAAGTGCCGGGCGAGATGGCGGGCGACGGTGCTTTTTCCCGCTCCGGCAGGGCCATCGATGGCGACAATCATTTTGCTGGCGCGCTCAAGAGCAGCGGCGCGACTCTCTTCCGCGCTCATCGAGTTTCGGTCATCCAGTTTGGCTCATCCAGTTCAGCTCACCTAGTTTCGCTCGTCTGGGCTTGCTCATCGACTTTCGCTCGGCTGATCTGGTTCACCGGGATTTTTTCGATCGCCGATTGGAGGATGCAGTAAAGCCGTAGCGCGAACGGTTGCCCGCTTTGGTTGACGCTGCCAACGCCGGCTTGCGGCTGCTGCGAGCAGCGGGGCGCGCGACTGGACGCGTACCGGACCGCGAACCGGACCGCGAAACGGGGCGGGAAGCGTCGGCGCGCCGTGAGACAGGCTTTGCGGCGGGTTTTCCGTTGGCGGCGCGGCCATTGCGCAGAGTTCTTGCCGCGGCCGGCTTTGCCTTGTGCAGGCCGTTGGAGCCGCTGGCCGGGCGGGCATGGCCGTTCGCATGAAAACGGCTTCCGTTGGTGGCGCTTTTGGCGGAGTGAGGCGCGTGGCGCTTGTCGTGGCCATTCCCGTGACCGTTCCCATTTCCGTTCTTGGGAGGGGCGCTCTTGGTCCAGCGCGAAGTGTGCGCGTGGCGCGAGGCGCTGCTGGAGCGAGCTGAAGCGCCGCGCGCGTCGCGGCTGGTACGCCGGGCAACGCGGCCTGAGGCGGAAGTCTGCGCCGGTTTGCGGTCGCGTGCGTGGGCAGGCTGATGGCTGAAGCGAGGCCGCGAAGCCTGCGCGTTCTCGCGGGGCTGCGACGGACGCTCGATTGCAGGCTCGACCGGCTTACGCTGCGTGGGCGGAGGCGCGGAGGTGAACTGGGGGGCCGGCTTGGATTCGACCGGCTCGCGCAGCGATTCCTCGTGCTCATAGGAGCGGAGGAAGTGCGAGGAAGCCGGCATGGACGAACTGGCGTAAACGGTGGGAGGCGCGGCAAACTCGGGCAGCGTTCCGGCAACGTAAAAGTGCGGGGCGTGGCCCAGCGCGAGCGAGTGCACCTGGCGCGTGGCGACCAGGCCGCGAAGAACTTCACGGACCTTGCTGCGCGCAGTGAGCGGCGCAAGGAACATTTCGACCTCCTCCATGCTGGCGGCAATGACCGCCTGCAGGTAGATGGAGGCGAGCACGGAGATGGCGGTGACCTGAGAGGTAGACGCGCCTTCTGCGATGGCCTTCTGATAGCGGAGGCGCAGAAGCTGCCACTGCGGCGCTTTGCCGGGCACGGAGACAACCGGAATGATGCGCAGTTGCTGCCAGAGCTCGGTAATGGCGCGCAGAACAGCGGACTCAGAGACCTCGCGGCCGAGCGAATGCCGCAACTGAGTGATGGTGGCGTCGCCGGTTTCCAATTGCTTATAGGCCTGAATGGCAAGCTGAGAAACCTGGCGCGATCCCGTCAATTGCGGGATGCGCCGCCAGTCGCGATCGCCGCGCAATGCGTAGACGTAAGGCAGCACCCAAGCCGCGACAACAAAGTCAGGTGAATCACCGGGCTGGCCGAGCAGATTGAGTCGGACTGCCACGCTCTCCGACTCGAGACGTACAAGCAGATCTTCCGCAACGGAAACCAATTTGGCCGAGGGTGTGGAAACGTGCTCACCGGCTACGGCTTCAACGAAGGTGGGGGCAGTGAATGTGGCGAACTGTCGCCGCGGTAGGAAGAGACACAACCCGGTCTCTTCCAACCAAGTGCGGGCTTCATCAAGAGTCAACTGCCCGCGTCCGTTCAGGCGCATCCTTTCGGCGCGCGATGCTTCCAACTGTTCTGCTGTCAAAGAAAACCTCGCTTCCAGGTTGGCGATCACGGCCAGAAACCCGCGCTCCTAGGAGCGCGTCCGGCCACCTTCCAAGCGTCCGAAGGGTCTCTTAAAGGACCCTAAATTCGGTGGAAAGCCCGCTGGATCTCAGTCCAAGAATACAGCAACGCGATTGGACGTCCATGCGGGCAACTGGTTGGGTGGCTGGTCTTACCAAGTTCTAACAATAACCATTCTATACGGTTTAGATCAAGATGTGTATTGACCTTGATGGCAGAATGGCAGGCAATGGAGGCGGCAATGCGGGAGCGGAGACGGTTAAGTTCTTCATTGCGAGAGGGTTCCGCGGAATCGGCGGTGGATTGATCGATGACCTCGGCGAGCATGCGCTCGAGCTCGGCGCCTTCAAGGCCAACGGGGGCGGCCTTTACCGCAAGTGTCTGAGGGCCAAAGGGTTCCACCTCAAAACCGTTGTTTTCGAGCTCCTCGGCGATGCGGGCAAAGACGACCATCTGCTCGGGCTTCAATTCCACGAGCATTGGCATCAGCAGGCGCTGGCGTTGGACGCGTTCCACCTGGCGGTCGCGGAGGATCTTCTCAAAAAGCACCCGCTCGTGTGCAACGTGCTGGTCGATGATCCACAATCCGTCGTCTCCGGCGGCCAAAATGAAGGATTCGCGTAACTGGCCGAGCGGCTTGAGGGAGCCAAGGCGGTTGAGGGAATTGGCGGCCTGCTCGGCCTCGACCAGGGCAGCCGCCGCGGCGGAGTCATTGGCGTAAGCTGCTGCGCCGTTGGGGTTTGGGCTGCAATCGCCCGCGGTTGAGGCGGCGTCCGGGGAGAAGAGAGCGTCGGCCGCAGCGCCCCAGGCCTGAGAATCGAGACCGCGAACGAACCGGCCGTCGGGTAGGCCCTGGCCGGCAAGATTCCGCTCGTCAAAACTTCGCTCACTGAAGGGCAGCGCGCCGGAAACGGGGGTGGGCAGACGCGGGGTCAGGTGGAACGGCTCGGCATCGGCGAGAGCGGCCGGATCGGAGTCAGGCGGCACGGGAACGGATGGACCCGCCGAGTCAGGTGCGCCGGGGAGCGGAGAGGCTGCGGGCGGCATGAGCGAAGGGCTGGCGGAGGGCTGCGAGTCGAGTGCGGCGAGGAATCCGGCGGCGGGGCGCGCTTTGATGAGCGCGGTGCGCAGGCTGTCGCGGACGAAATCGTGAACGTGGCTCTGCTGGCGGAAGCGGACTTCTGTTTTGGCGGGATGGACATTCACGTCCACTTCCTCGGGCGGCATTTCAAGGAAGAGCAGAACGACTGGGAAGCTGGTGGGCGGAATGACGTTCCGATAAGCCTCAACGATAGCGTGGAGCAGAAGCCGGTCGCGGATGAGGCGCTTGTTGATGAAGATGTAGATGGAATTCCGGTTGAGCTTTTGCAGCTCGGGCTTGGAGTAGAAGCCGGTGAGGCGGAGTGAGCCGGGATTCCGTGCGGGCTGGTCGGGATCTTTCTTCCATGGCGGTGGCTCGGGCAGGCCAGCACGCTCGAACGGAGCTTCAGCGGCGACGGGAAGCAGTTGGCCGAGGGTTTCCTTGCCGAAGAGCTGGTAGATGCGCTCGGCGGTGCGGGCGACGGGAGGCGCGGAGAGAATGGTGTGGCTGGAGGAGACGAGATCGAATTGTTTCTCGGGATGGGCCAGAGCGTAGTGCGTGACCAGCGCGGTGATGTGGGAAAGTTCAGTGGATTCGGCGCGGAGAAATTTTCGGCGCGCGGGAGTGTTGAAGAAGAGATCGCCGACGGCGATTGTTGTGCCGCGAGCGAGGGCAGCATCTTCCACGCGATGAATTTTGCCGCCGGCGACCTCGATGTGGGTGCCAACAATTGTGCCTGGTGCTTCGTCGCCAGTGGCCGTTTCAAGCGTGACGCGCGCAACCGACGCGATAGAGGGTAGCGCCTCACCGCGGAAGCCGAGTGTGGCAATGGAAAGCAGATCGTCGGCGGTGCGGAGCTTGGAAGTTGCGTGGCGCTCGAACGCCAGCAGGGCGTCGTCGCGGTTCATTCCCTGGCCGTCATCGGAGACGCGGATCAGCTTTCGCCCGCCGCCCTCAACCTCCACGCGAATGCGCGTCGCTCCGGCATCGAGAGCGTTCTCAAGCAACTCCTTGACCACAGACGCGGGCCGATCCACCACCTCGCCGGCGGCAATCTGGTTGGCAACCTGATCGGGAAGGATGCGGATCTGGCCCATAAGAACTCAGGGTAACGCAAGCTGATGGACCAGACCCGAGGAGCGGTCTGCGCAAACGGCGCGCAGTTTCTTAGTTCGCTGCCGGTGCGCCGGTCTTCGCCGGCTTGTTTGCCGCAGCTGTCTTGACCTTGGTGCGCGAAGCAGGCGCAGTGGACGGCTCTGCTGAGGGCGCAGAAGCCGGACCTTCCAGCATGGTGGCCTTGCGAATCACAGCTTCAGGCGCGGTGGTCGAGAAGCCCGGGTTGTTGGTCAACTGGGCGTCAAACCACTGCGGAGGCAAATACCACCGGGCATCGCCTGACGCACTCAGATAGTCGTAAATAAGCGGCATATTGGCAGGTAGTCCGCCATGATCGCGCTCGGAGAGAGCGACATAGGCCTTCAACTCACTCGAAATCTGATCGTGGTTGGACGGGTCTTCCGCCTCCATGAGGGCGACCGCATATTCCAAGTGAGCCGAGGGGATCGCGCCGCGATCGGCATCGAGGCGCAGGGCGGTGGTCAGGTGGTTGAGTGCGTCCTGCCGCTCGTCGGGAGTTCGCGCCGTGAGGCGTTCGAGTTTGGCGAGATAGAAGTTTGCGTAGGGATCGTCGGGCCGGTCCGATACGGCGCCCTCAAGATTTCTTTTTGCCACAGCGAAGAGATCGTAGTCCATGGCCAGGATCCCGTTGTCGCGCTTGACGGAGGAGACCATGGGCCCGAAGTCGGGACCATTGGGGTTGAAGCCCTTGCCTTTGACGCGCAGCTCGATTTCCGCCTTGAGGTCTCCGCCAAAGAGCGAGTCCAGGTGCGCTTGCCGCTCTTTAATACGCGGTGCGCTGCCCATGAAGCCGAGTCCCATGCGCGAGTCCGCAGTGACAACCTGATTGAGCGAAGCGAAAAGGCGATTGACGTCGCGCGGGTCGTAGCCCTGCTGGATCATCAAGTTGATCGCCATATCGTCGGCGTCATCTTCTTCTTTTGAGGCCCAGAGAACCGGCTCGATCTGCGGATGAATGAAGTAGTGGCCGACTTCCATTCCAGTGGCCAAACCGGCGCTGCCTCCGAGCAGCCCGCCGAGGCGGAGCGGGATCATGGCGCCGCCCAGTCCGGCTCCCATGACCATTGAGCCGACGTCAGTGATCATCTTTTCCTTCTCGGCCTTTTCCTTGGCCAACTCTTCCGCTACATGCTTGTCGCGAATCCGCAGGTAAGCCTGCCTCAATTCAACATGGGCAATTTCGTGCGCCAGGATGTAGGCCACTTCCGATTCGCTGCTGAGCATGGAAACCAATCCTGTGGAGAGGTAGATGGTTCCCGTGGAGAGGGTGAGAGCCTTGGGAATGGGATCGTACAGGACGCGGAAGGTGTATACGTTGGTTGAATTCTTGGGAACGAGCTTTTGCCCGATGTGGTTGACGTAGCTTTGCACGACCGGATTGCTGTAGAGACGCTGGCGGTCAAATGAGTCGCCGGAAGCTGCGTCCTGGGCCAAACCCATGTTCTCGGTCAGGTTGATGCCGTAGGCCAGCTGCATGTCGTTTCGGCGCAGCGTATCCCATTCCTGCTGAATGGCGTCCTGCACCTCGGGCATCTGCTCGACCCGGGCAATTTTGTCTTTGTCGACATTGCTGATATCGTTCGGGTCCGTCGGCTTCTTCCCTTTTCCAGATAGCGCGTTGGTGATCTGAGAAACCTGGGCTGAGCACAGAGGCGTTGTGACTCCGCAGACGAGCAGAGCACAAAACGTAATGGCGAGAAGTCTCTTCATAAGACTCTCCTTTTCTCTTTTGTTTCGTGCGGCGTCGGACGGACGCCGGTCACCGTTCATGGCTGGGGGGAAGGCCCGGTATTCCAGAGTATAGGCCTGAAATTCTTGCCGAGTCAACGCAACGAGGCGGGCCTCTATGGCCGCCTCGCCCCGTGTTTACTGCGCCGCCGCAGTCACCGTCAGGTTGAAGGTTGTCGTCGTGGTGTAAGTGCCGAAAGGCTCCACAATCATGGTACCGGTGACCGTCACCGGATAAGTGCCCGACGGCGTCCCCTGATTGGTGATGTTGTAGCCCCCGCCGCTTCCTCCGCAGCCGCCAAGACCCAGGAAAAAGACCAGCATTGCCAGGGCCGACAAAGATACGAAAATCCCGCGCCAGCGCCGGCGGAAGCCAAATGCCAGCAGACCGGCCAGCGTCAGCGTCCCAAATCCGCGCCATGGATTTCGCTGCGGAGTGATCGCCGCCTGTTGAAGCGTTGGTCCGTTCGTATAAATGCTGAAGGACGATGAGCCCGAGAGAATTCCGGTAGTTGAGTTGTACGTGGGATCGAAGGTGGCCGGCGTGAAGACGCACACCGCCCCGGACGGCAAACCGGAGCAGGAGAGGTTCACATACCAGTAGTAATAATCGGTGAAAATGGGATTGGTCGAGAACGAAATCGTATCCGCTGCGGTGTTTTGCCCCGCCGAAACCGTGGCCGACGCAGCCGCCGGCGACAGTTTCATAGCGATCACCGAGACCTGGGTAGCCATCGAAGTCGAGCCGATGTAATTCGCGTCGCCCGAGTAGCTCGCGGTCAAGTTATGCGTTCCCGCGGACAGCGTGCTTGTATTCAACGTAGCCTGCGTCTCCCCCTCCATCGGCGCGCCCAGCGTCGCCATGCCGATGGTTGCGCCCGCGCCGTTGTTGGCCGAGGCATCGGTGAAGGTTATGGTCCCCGTGGGCGCAGTGCCGGTGAAGTCGCCAATGATCGTCGCCGTCAGCGCAATCGGGCTCGGCGAATAGGTCCAGCCTTGGCTGCCGACGGTCGTCGTCGTTGGCGCCTTGGTGCCTACCGTGATGTCCACCGCGCCGGAGGAGTTGGCAAGGTCGTTGGCGTCGCCATCGTACTGCGCAACGATCGCGTGGAGGCCTGTGCTGCTGAATTTGACCGGCAGCGTCGCCATGCTTCCCGACAGAGCCGCCGTGCCGAGTTTCGTCTCTGGAGTCGTGCTGGTGTCATAAATGTCCACGTTGCCCGTCACGGGAACGCCGGGAAAATAGAGCCCGTTGCTGGTCAGGATGATTGGCGTGACGGTGACCGTCAGGCTGACTGTGGTATTCACAGCCGGGGTGTTGTAACTGGGAAGGAGCGACACCTGCACCTGGCCCTTGGTCACCACCACGCTCGCCGGCGCGGAAGTGCTGGCCTGAAAGCTGGCGCTTGCCGCCGGCGAGGCCGCGACAATCTGGTGTGTGCCCGCGCCCAGCACCGTCTGCCCGCAACACACCACGCTCGCCATCGCGCCATTGGTCAAAAAGGCCAGGCCCTCGCCGGTTGCTGGAAGGGTCGAGCTTCCCAGCGTTGTCGTGCCTTCGGTAAAGGTGTAGGTGCCCGGGACGGGATAGATTGTTCCGCTGTTGGTGCCGTAGGTCGCGGCCGAGAGCGTGATCGTCGTTCCATAAGGAACCGCGCCGGTCACACTGGTCGAAGCTACCGTTGTGGTCGGCTCGGCGCTCACGGTCAGAGCCACGGCGCTCGAGTTGGCCGCCGCAAAGTTCGTGTCGCCCGAGTAGTGCGCGGTCAGGTTGTAGCTGCCGCCGGGCAGTTCCACCCCTGCCGATGCGCCGAAGGTCACCTTTGCGGTGCCAGCCGCGCCCAGCGTAATCCGGTCGACACCCTGCGATCCTGCCATCAGCACCACGTCGCCGTGGGAGCTGTCGCTCCGCTGCCCGTCACTGTCACCGTCGCCGTGAGCGCGTCGCCGTGCACGATGCTGGTGACGCCGCCGGTGCTCAACGTTACGGTGGCCGCGTCGCTGCCTGTGGCCGGTAGCCAGCCAGTCACCAGCTTGTTCACATCCACGCTGCCCAGGCCCGTCGCCAAATCGTAGCCGGGTGTCGCCTGGTAGCCCACCTCGTCCGATCCTGGGTAGCAAATGAGGGAATATTCGTTGCAGTTGTCGGGAACGTTCGTGTTGCCAACGGTGATGTCGTGAAAGGGCGAGCTCGATCCTGCCGCGAGCCGGTAATACGTGGGGTTGGGATTGCCCGCGCCTCCCACTTCGTTGTTCTGCTGGTTCACCAGAGCCTGAATGCCGGCCCACACCTGGTTCGACAGCGACGTCCCGAGCAGGCCAATCGCATCGCCTTGCGCGCAGTTGCCGCCAGCATCGGTCTCGCAGACCATGTAGGCCAGGTCGTCGCCGGCCACCAGCGAAACATCCGGCACGTCGCGCGCGCCGTCGGCCGGAACGCCCGGTCCCGTCTGCCATGCCGGCTTGCTGAAGTTGATGGAAACGCCTCCGCCGCCCGCCAACGGCCGACCGTCCTCCGGATTCTCGAAGTCGTTCCACGTGCTCTCCGGGACGTAAGCGGTCGCGGTGTAGTTCGGCGGCGGAAAGTAAACGTTTGCGTCGGGCATGATGAACTCCGTGCCGCCCACCGACACATTCCACGGCGAGTCGCCCAGAACATTCACGTTGTAGCCCGCGCTCAGTCCGAGATACCCGCAGGTGTCGCCGCCGTAGTCGCCCGCCGCAACAAACTCGCTGATGCCTTCGGCCGCGCCCTGCTCCCACGCAACTTTGTAGAGCTCAGTCTCGGTGCTGGCGAACGTGTCGTCCAGGGTTTCGCATCCTCCGTAGCTCAGTGCCGCGATGGGCGCGATGTCGTTGTCCACGGCGTAGGCGGTAGAGAGATCGACGCCCTGGTTGAAATCGGTAGAGCCCGTCACGACGACATTCAGCGTGGCATCCGGCGCCAGCGCGCCGGCATATTCCACGTCGGCGATGGCCTCCGTCTCATCGCCATAAACCGTGCCGGGATCGGCGCCGTTCACAATCACATTCACCGTGGCCGCTGGAAGGCCCGTAATCTTGCGAAAATCCGTTACATCCTGGAGAACGATGTTGCTCTGCTCGATGAGCGCGATCGACTGTCCCTGTCCCAGCACGTTGGCCTTTACCAGGGGCGCAGCATCGTAGATGGCGCTCAAGTCCGCCGGACCCGTCAATGCCGCGTTGTCGATTTCGATCTGCGGATTCGCCGCTGCGTGGTACTGCGGCGCCAACTGCGTAAAGGAGTTCAGGCTCGCCACCCCGCTCACCGCCGGCGCCAGTGCCGTGGGAATGCTGGCCGGCTTGGCGTTGGCAACATACATCTTGCCGTTCACGCTATAGCGATCGATCTCCGTCTGGAACGCTGCCTCAACTTGCGCGCTTGAGCCGGTGAAGATGATGAATTGCCTCCCGTTGGCGGGCGGCTCCACGGTGAATCCCTGCGCCTGGAGCCAGCCGGTGATTTTTGCCAGGTCGTTCGCGCTGGGGCCGAAGCGCCCACCGAATTCAGCCGGCGTTAGCCACTGGTGATATTGCGGCGAACTCGGGTCCTGTTGCTCCTGCAACAGTTGCTCCAGGTCGGCTTCCTGTGCGGCGCTGCGCTCGGTGAGAAGAACCATGCGATGAAACACCTTCGTGCCTGCCACTCTGCCCAGGTCGTGCTGTCTTATAGCCAGTGGATGCACTCCGTTCGTCTCGGTGCGCTGCGCGGCGACAATGGGCGACAAGAGACGGTCGGAAGGCTCAGTCTGGGCATGAACCACAGGGACGTACGAGCCAAGGACTGTAAGAAAGGAAAGCGCATAAACTCGTAACCGCATAAAGGCACTCCTTGAACAAGCGCGAGAAAGGAACAGGAATAGCGATTGAATCTCGGTCCGCTCATTGCCAACGAAGAAAAAGTGATCTTTGGACACCCTATGACTCCGCCCAGACCGCGTCAAGGAGAGTTGCGACCCAAAGCAGGGCCTCGCTGCGTGGTGTGGGTCGGAGCACCGTTTTTGCTTTTCTGGCTGGACTGTTTGAATTTGGTTTGTCTTCCTTACTAGGACGCGCCGGCTCTTCTTTCGGTTGGCTCAGGCCATGTGATTCAGAAAAACGGAGAAAATCCCGAACTCGTGGCGAACGTGGCGCGAATAGCGGCAAATTCGATCGGGATGGGCGAATGGGCCAACGGCGCGCGAATCCCAGGGACACCTCGCGGCGCAGGCACGTGTGGAGCTTAATCGGTCCCGCATTCAGAGACGCAAGCCCGAACTGTGACCGAAGGCACACGCGGTTCACGACGGGCACGCGACAATAATTGAGTAAGGCCGGGCGGACTGCAGGCTTCGCCGGCCGGGAGAAGCAATTCATGAGCGACCTTGCAATGTTGGCTGAGGCTGTTGCAGTTGACCCACTTGTCGGCCATCCCCCGGACTACCACGTGTTTCACAAGTTCATTGCGCACTGCAAGAATCTTCCGGCCATCACGACGGCGGTGGTTTGGCCTCTGACCGAGGTGGCACTGAGCGGCGCGGTGGAAGCCGCGGCTGCCGGGCTGATCGAGCCCACGCTCATTGGACCCGAGAAGGCTGTGAAGGCGCTGGCGGCAAAGATCGGCGCCGACATTAGCGCATTTCCGATCGTCGAGGCCGAAACCGAGGCTCAGGCCGCTGAGGCTGCGGTGGTGATGTGCCGCGCAGGCAACGCGCTGGCGCTGATGAAAGGCAGCCTGCACACCGACGTGTTGTTGAAGCCGGCCATGCAGCGCGATACCGGGCTGCGCACGGCGCGTCGCATCTCGCACGTCTTCATCATGGATACGCCGGCCTACGCGCGAACGCTCCTCATCACCGACGCGGCCATCAACATTACGCCGGACCTCGAAGACAAGATTCACATTGTGCAGAACGCGATTGACCTGGCGCACGCGCTGGGCATCCCCGAACCCAAAGTGGCGCTGCTCTCGGCGATTGAAACCGTCAACCCCAAGATCCAGTCCACGCTGGATGCCGCGGCGCTGTGCAAGATGGCCGATCGCGGCCAAATCACGGGTGGCATTCTCGACGGACCGCTCGCGTTCGATACGGCGGTGAGCCAGAAGGCGGCGCAGATCAAGAAACTGGTTTCGCCGGTGACGGGACAGGCAGACATTCTGGTTGTGCCCGACCTCGAAAGTGGCAACATGCTGGCCAAGCAGCTTGAGTATCTGGGCGGAGCGCAACTGGCCGGCATCGTGCTAGGCGCGAGGGTGCCGACGATTCTTACCAGCCGGGCGGATTCGGCAGAAACACGGCTGGTGAGCTGCGCGGTCGCGGTGCTGCTTCACTACGCAGCGCACCCGGCGGTGAAAGTCTAAATTCGGGGAATATATATAGTCCGGCAGAAAGGGCGCAGGCGGCGTATCCGCATGCGCCCCTTCTGCTTTTGTGAAGATCAGAACAACTTCCGATTTCCACAGTTCTAATTCCGCGAACCATTATTCGCGAGCCCGCATCCAACTCGTGTATTGCCCAGACGCCAAGCTCCGGATCAAGGTGAGCGGATTCCCGTCTGCGGCAATGGAGGTTTCATGCCAACCCACGCAACCGAATCAAATAAGGCAGCCAAGACAAGCAATCCGGATGATTTCACGCCCGAGCAGGTGAAGGAATTGTCGGACGCGCTCAATCCGCTTCTGGCCGATGTTTTTGCTCTCTACATCAAGACCAAGAACTTTCACTGGCACATGAGCGGCCCGCATTTCCGCGATTATCATTTGCTGCTCGACGAGCAGGCCGATCAAATCTTTAAAATCAGCGACGACATCGCTGAGCGCGTGCGCAAGATTGGCGGGCAGACGATTCGCTCCATCGGGCAGATTGCGCGGTTGCAGCGCATCGTCGACAATGACTACGAGTTTGTTCCTGCGCACGGCATGCTGGAGGAACTCCAGGCCGACAACAAAGCGTTGGCGCATAGCCTGCGCGAGGCGCACCAGGTCGCGTCCGATGCCAACGACTACGCGACCACGAGTTTGATCGAAGTGTGGATCGACGAAGCAGAACGGCGCGCGTGGTTCCTGTTCGAGTCGACGCGCTAGGTCCAGGCGATTGCGTCGGGTTGCGGAGACTTAAGGCGCTGGCGTAAGGTTGGCGCATTAGGCTCGCCTGTCGGGGACGTATTGCAAGGAGGCCCCTGAAGCCAATGGACGCTATCGCTGTTTCCCCCATTGTTGCCGCCGCGGGCGGCAGCTTTTTGCTCGAATCGCGCACGCCGGAGGAAATCTTTACCCCCGAAGATCTGAGCGAGGAGCAGCGCCAGATCGCGGTCACCGCGGAGAGATTCGCGCGCGAAGAAATTTTGCCGCGCGTGCCGGCGATCGAGCGAAAAGAGCCGGGCGCAATGCCAGCGATACTGCGCAAGGCCGCGGAGTTGGGGTTCACCGCGATCGATATTCCCGAGGAGTACGGCGGCCTGGGGATGGACAAGGTGAGCTCGACGCTCATCACCGATCACATCTCTGTACTGGCCAGCTTTTCAACCGCGTTCGGCGCGCATATCGGCATCGCCACGCTGCCGCTGGTGTGGTACGGGACCGAGGAGCAAAAGCAGCGCTACCTACCGAGTCTTGCGTCTTGTGAATCGATCGGCGCGTACGGTTTGTCCGAGGCCAGCTCGGGCTCAGACGCCATGAACATTCGCACGCGCGCCACGCTCACCGCGGACGGCGCTCACTACGTTTTGAACGGCGAAAAGCAGTGGCTGACCAATGGCGGCACCGCGGGGCTCTACACAGTCTTCGCCAAGATTGACGGCGAGAAGTTTTCTGCTTTCTTGATCGAGCGCGACACGCCGGGACTCACTGTGGGCGCCGAGGAGCACAAGCTGGGAATTCGCGGCTCGTCGACATGTCCTTTGATCCTGCAGGATTGCCGGATTCCAAAAGAAAATCTGCTGGGCGAGGCCGGCAAGGGCCACCACATTGCGTTCAACGTGCTGAACGTGGGCCGATTCAAGCTTGGAGTGGCCTGCGTTGGCGGGGCCCGGCACGCACTGGCCGCAATGATCCGCTACGCCAAGGAGCGTCGCGCATTCGGCAAGTCAATCGCCGAGTTCGGACTGATCCAGCGCAAGATTTCGTCAGCGGCGGCGCGGCTGTATGCGGCGGAAAGCATGGTGTACCGCACGGCCGGCCTGATGGACGCAAAGCTCGCTGGACCAGGCGGCGAAGGGCGGCCCGCGCAGCGCGCCGAAGTTCCGCGCAGCATTGAGGAGTACGCGGTGGAGTGCTCCATATTGAAGGTCTATTGCTCGGAGATGCTCACGCTGGTGGCTGACGAACTGATCGCAACGATGGGTGGATTCGGTTACGTCGAAGAGTACCCGGCGGAGAGGACGTACCGCGACGCGCGGATTAATCGCATCTTCGAAGGAACGAACGAGATCAACCGGCTGATCATCACGGGATGGATGATGAAACGTGCGATGAGCGGGAAGCTGCCGCTGCTCGGGGCGATCAAGCGCATGATGGACGAAGTGATGGAGCCGCCCACGTTTGGCGGCGATGCGGATCAAGGGCAGCCTCTGGCGCACGAGACGGCGGTGCTGACTTCGGTGAAGAAGATGGCGCTGTTCGCGGCGGGCGTGGCCAGCCAGAGGTTTATGACAGGCCTGGAAGAGCAGCAGGAGATTATGGCCGACCTGGCCGACATGATCAGCCAGGTGTATGCGCTCGAGTCGGCGCTGGTGCGCGCGCAGAAGATGGCGCGCGCTGGCCGCAGCTCGGCCGGGGTTGCGGGGGCAATGACGGGATTGTTGGCCGAAGAGACGATGGCGCTGGCCGAACAGGCGGCGCGGCGAGTGCTTGCGGCCTGCGGCGAAGGCGACGCGCTGAGTACGCAGTTGGCCATTCTGCGGCGGCTGGCGAGATCGACTCCTGCCGACGTGGTGGCGTTGAGCCGCGCCGTGGCCCGCCAGTGCATCGAGCTGGAACGCTATCCTGTTTAGAGCGATTCACTTGTTAACATCGAAAATGATCCTAAAAAGCTGGCAATTACTTCCACCCCGAAGGTGAAGACCTACCTGTGGGGGCCCCGGAAAAGGAGATTGCCACTCGGCATGATTCATTTTGAAAAGAGCAGAATCGAAAACGCTGTAGGACGAGCGTCCGCTTCTTATGCAGCCGAACCCAGGTGACTCAGAGACAATTCGCATACTGCTGGCCGAGGCGGAAAGCTCGCTGGTTGAGGGGCCGCACGCTGAGCGCGCGCGCCGCGATGCAGAGACGCTGCTGCTCTGCGCGCTGAGAGAGGATGCGCCGGACACAAACCTTGCCTGGATGATTGCGCACGGACACGAGACCCTGCCGGCACATTCGACTGCTGATTTTCGCGCATGGGTCGAACGCCGGCGCGCCGGCGAGCCGATCCAATACATCACGGGCGAAGCGGAGTTCTACGGGTTAAGTTTCAAGGTCAATCACGACGTGCTGATCCCACGGCCGGAGACCGAGCACCTGGTGGAAAAGGCGATCGAGCTTGCGCGCGGGTTCAAGCAGCAGCGCATCGTTGACGTGGGCACCGGATCGGGAGCGATTGCCGTGGCACTGGCTTCGAATTTGCCCGACGCGAACATTCACGCGACAGACGTCTCCGCGGCGGCTCTCAGAGTGGCGCGAACTAACGCGAAACGCCATGGTGTAGAGGCTCGTGCATCCTTCCGCGCCGGCGATTTGCTGACACCTATTGCCGACCGGCGCTTCGATCTCGTCGTTTCGAATCCGCCTTATGTCGCGGAGACCGATCGCGATTCGCTTTCGGTTGAGGTGCGCGATTACGAGCCGGCGCGGGCACTGTTTGCGGGAGCCGACGGCCTGGCAATCTATCGCCGGCTGATTCCGGCGGCGTTTGACGCGCTCTTTCACGAGCGCTATCTGGCGCTTGAGATCGGCTTCGGCCAGCAGCTGGCGGTCGAGGCACTCCTCGCCGGAGCCGGGTTCGCCGGGATCGAATTCACCAGCGATTTGCAAGGCATTCCCCGCGTGGCCGTCGCGCGGCGTCCGTAAAACCGGAAGCGCGGAGCTTTCACGATGCGCGGCCGGTCTTGTTCAGCTCCTTGTAGAAGCCGAGGTCTCTGGCGAGTAGGCTCTTGATGATGTAAACGATCTGGCCGTAGTGCAAGCCGAAGTGCTCCACGACATGGTAAATGGCGTCGAGACCGCGCGTGTGATAGCCCTGAATCTCGATGGGAGCGAGTAATTCGTCTACGGTCAGGCGTTCAAGGACTTGGCCAGCCTCTTCGAGCGTGGCGCCAAGGTGTGCGAGCAACTCTGTGGCGGAGAGGCCGCTCTGCGCGGCGAATTCGGCCGGCCGGCTGCGCCTGTCTTGAGTCCGGTTGAACGAATCGACGAGCCACTGGCGCACGTTGCCGTCGAGATGCAGCAATAAATTGCCGATGCTGTTCGAGGCATCGTTAGGCCGCCACCACACTTGCTCCGCGGTAAGCGGCGCGGCACATTCCCTGAGCCGAGGCAAATACACTCCAAGAAGCCGTGTCCGCGAGGACTCGAGAAACTGGCGAGCTAGTTGATTGTCTTTTGCTTCCATTCGAGATGCGTCTCCATTTGCCTGCGACTTTACATCGCGGCCAACTAAATCAGCTCGTAGCCGGCGAACCAATAGCCGATCTCGAAGGCCGCCGTTTCCTTTGCGTCGGAGCCGTGGATAGCATTCTCCTGAAGAGATTGAGCAAACTTCTTGCGGATGGTTCCCTCTTCGGCGTTGGCGGGATTGGTGGCGCCCATCAACTTGCGCAGATCGGCGATCGCATTGTCTTTTTCCAGGACCATGAGATAAAGCGGACCCGAGGACATAAAGTCAGTCAGGCTCGAAAAGAACGGCTTACTGCTGTGGACAGCATAAAAGCCTTCGGCCTCGCGCTTGGTGATGGATTCCTTTCTGATGGCAACGAAACGGAAGCCGGCTTGGTCAATCTCGGCCAGAATGGCGCCGCTGAGTCCAGCGGCAACCGCGTCCGGCTTGATGATGCTGAACGTGCGCTCGAGCACTGGTGGTCGCTCCTTCACGGGAGATTCTTTCTGTATTCCATTGTAGATGAAGAGTTTTGGCGCGGCGATTGGCCGCGTGAGACAGCGAATCAAGCGGAAAAATGCAATCGCGCAACACGATCCATTACCTTCGTGCACTGTCCGAACGAATGGGAATTTATACCACGAAAGGGTTATTCCAAACACGTTTTTGGCGCAGACAAGCGACTTGAATTCTGCTACAAGTATTGGGGTGGACAGAAATGTTCAGGGTTCCCAGTGAGTGGCCATGAATAACACTAAAGGGTCATTCCAAACACGTTTTTGGCACAGACAAGGGATTTGATTTCTGCTACAAGTATTGGTGTACAGAGAAGTGTTCCGGGTTGAGTCACAGGATTAGCAGTTGCCGATAGATTGATTTTGGGGATTGAATAGATGGCATTGCTTGTACTCCAAATCGTTGCCGTGATTGCGATCGCGATGGTTCTCTTGCGTTGGCGCAAGAGCGCGCAACGCCGCAGTTCGCAGTCATGGGAATCGATGATGGCCCGGCTCAGGCCCGAGTGGAGCGCTCGCGAGTTGAGCGACCATTTCCTGTGGCAAGAAGGCTTGAGCGCCACTCCTGAAGATGCATGGCAGCGCATGGAAGGTCCGAAGGGCCTGTGGGTGATGTACCAGAACGCTCGGGTTATGCAGGAGATGGCAGGCTTCGCCGCCAAGAACTGCGAAGGCGTGGATCGGCTGCTGATCGAGACCTTATATAGTGACGCGATGCAGATTCGAGTTTGTGTGCTGACAGCCCTGGGGCAATATGCATTCCGTCATGCCAGCGAAGGGGTTCGCGTGAATGCATTCCGCGCCGCCTCAATTTACACCGGCATGGCCGCCCGCATGACGCAGTTGCTGCAGGAGAACGCAGCCGTCATGGTTCCGGACTTTGTCGCGGCGATGTAATCGGGATTTTCCTTCAAACAAAGACCCCGGCTTCGGCCGGGGTTTTTGCTTCTATACGCGTGAGGCGGAGCGGGCTCACGGCTGCATTGTAGCCAGAAACGCGCAGATCCTTGCGAATTCCTCTTCGGCCAAACGGAAGGTGAGCGCAGCAGCGGTCTCTTCCACCTGGCTTGCGCTGCGGCCGCCCACAATCGGCGCGGTGACGGCTGGATTGTGCAGCACCCAGGCCACGGCCACTACGCCTGGGCTTACGCTGTGCGCGCTGCCGATTTCGCGCAGCAGGTCTACGAGGCGCAGATTCTGGCTCAGGCGCGGCTCATTGAATTCCTTGTTCCTGCGACGCCAGTCGTCGGGGGCCAAATTTGCCGCGCGCTCCGCAGTCATTTTGCCGGTCAGCATGCCGGAAAGCATGGGCGAGTAATTGATGACGCCGATGCCGTTGGCCAGCGTAAAGGGAAGAATTTCCGCCTCGATGGCACGGCGCAGCATGGAGTAAGGCGGCTGCAGGCTGGTGATCGGCGCGATCTTCATGGCGCGCTTCATCTGGTCGACGGAGAAATTTGAAACGCCGATCCAGCGGATCTTGCCTTGCTCGCGCATTCGCGACAGGGATTCCCAACCTTCTTCGATTTCGCTGTCGGGGTTGGGCCAGTGAATCTGGTAGAGGTCGATGGTGTCGACCTGCAAGCGCTTGAGCGAAGCTTCAACCTCTTCGGCCAGCGACGCGGCCTTGAGCGAGTTGTAGATCGAGCGATCGGCGTTCCAGCGCAGCGAACATTTGGTGAAGATGTAGGGCTTGCGCGATAGGGATTTGACGGCTCGCCCGACCACCTCTTCGGAGTGGCCCAGTCCGTAGATGGCCGCGGTGTCGATCCAGTTGACGCCGAGGTCGACTGCGCGATGGATGGCGGCCGTGGAGTCTGCGTCGTCCTGAGGGCCCCAGGACGATGCCCAGTCGCCCCCGCCGATGGCCCACGTGCCGAGGCCGATCGGGGTGAGTTGCAAGTCAGAGTTGCCAAGGGTGCGCAAGGAAAGCGAAGCAGAAAGTGTCATATCTGAAAAATAGATGATTTGCGTGGCTGGGCGCTTCGAAAAAAGCGGCAAAGTGGTCAATATTGCTCAGTATTTTATTGCGCCTGGATCCTAGCGTCGGGGCCAGTGCACTCCCCAGAGCGGCGGCAGCGCTACCGGAACAGCCGGCCTTCCCCTTGAGGGCCGCACACCCTTTTTTGCTGCCGCCGCACCTGATTCAGTTCCACCCTGATAAAGAGCCCACTGACGGGTTTGCGCCCCGCCCCTCGCGAAAAGGAGATGAGAAAACCTTGGGCGACAGGCCGGCCCTTGCCGGCAGCGCGTCCCGTTCCGATTCGGCGCCGATGAGATCGACGCTTCAACTCATGCGCGTGTGCGGGTTTCGTGTCGCGGGCCGATTGTGGACCGGTTAGCTCTTCAGGCAGAAGCAATCGGTGTTGCCGAACATACTGCGCTCTTTCGCGTACTGCAGTGCCTCGTATTCGGGGTCGTTCGCGATGTCGACGCCGACTCGCTCCGCGAAAATGCTGTAGGGGATGCCTTCGCTCGCCAATAATCCGGTCAATGTCGTTAGATGAAGATCGCCGGAGACAAGCAGGACTTTTCCAGCGGCAGTCTTGCCAATCTCCCCGAGCCAGAATCTTTCACGAATGGGGAACTGATGGGCGATCTTGTGGGCGCTGGCGGCAATCGCGGACGGTTCGCCGCGTGCAATCAGGAGTTCCTTGATCACGTCGACAGTCTTATAGCCCAGTTTCGTCTGCGTGGCGCGGTCCGCCTCCACAAAAAGATGCCGGATTCCATGGGATTGCGCGATGGGGAGAAGCAGGGATTCGGCGCCATCACCGGAAAGATAGCTGGGATGATCTTCTTCCGCGAGCAGGTCCGGATGGATGGATTGGATGGCTGATTCCACCACCGACTGGTAGTGCCGTTGAACCTCCGTCGGGTCAAGCCCGCGCATCTTTCTCTGGGCTCGGAAGTGATCTGTGCCAATCAGATGAACCATTGGACCCCGCTGAATCGAGCGCCGTGCTTAGTTCAGGAACATCGTCCGGTAGAGCGTGTCGCGCTGGACTGGCTTGAAACCGGCGTCGCGGATGATGCGGCGCAGCTCTTCCTCAGTGGTGCAGTTCGAAGTGCCGGCCGCGCGAACGACATTTTCTTCGAGCATCACCGAGCCCACATCATTGCCGCCGAAATGGAGTCCCAGCTCGAGCACTTTCAATCCCTGCGTGACCCAACTGGCCTGCACGTTTTCGATGTTGTCGAGATAGAGGCGCGCGATGGCGAGGACTTTTAAGTATTCGACGGAGGTCGCTTCGTCCCAGCCGCGGCCGCCGAGCGCCGTGTTTCCCGGCTGGAAGCTCCAGGGGATGAAGGCCGTGAATCCGCCGGTCTCTTCCTGCAGGCGGCGGACCGTCTCGAAATGATTAACGCGCTGGTCGAAGTTCTCGCCCACACCGAACATCATGGTGGCCGTGGTGCGAATTCCTAACTGATGCGCCGTCCGGTGCACGCTCACCCAGTCTTCGGTGTCGCATTTGAGGCGCGCGATGCGATGGCGGACCTCGTCGTCAAGAATCTCCGCGCCGCCTCCAGGGATGGAGTCGAGCCCGGCGTCGCGAAGGCGCGCGATGGTGGTGCGCAGGTCGAGCGAGGAGTACTCCGCGATGGCGAGCACTTCAGAAGCGGAAAGGCAATGCAGCCAGATCTGCGGAAAGCGCTGTTTGATGCCGCGGAAGAGGCGCTCGAACCAGTCGATCTTGAGATCGGGATGAATGCCGCCTTGCATCAGCACGCCGGTGCCCCCCATCTCCAGGGTCTCGGCGATTTTGTCGTAGATGGTTTCGAAGTCGAGGATGTAGCCGTCGTTGGAGTTGGGGTGGGGCTTGCCGTTGATGGGCAGCGGGCGATAGAAGGCGCAGAAGGTGCAGTACTCGGTGCAGTAGTTGGTGTAGTTGATGTTTCGATCGATGATGTAGGTGACCACTCCCTCGGGATGCAGACGGCGGCGCACGGCGTCGGCCTCGAATCCCAGTCCGATCAGGTCGGGGGATTCGAAGTAATCGAGTGCCTGCTGGCGCGAGATCGGCATGGAATGATTTTACAGAGAACAGAGATCAGAGAACAGGGATCAGGAAGCGGAGATATGGGCGGGGGGGCAGAAATCTCATTTCCCGCGGAAGAGGAAGATGCCACGCGTGAGAAGTGCGCGGCCCTGCGTGCGCGCGAGGTTTGAGGCGGTTGAAATGCCGCTGAAGAGGACGAAGAAATCGAGAAATGCGCGGAAAAAGCCTTTGTCTCTGTTGTTGGCCATCGGGGAAAACCTCATGCGCCGATTCTTGCCTTTCTAACCATTGGATCGAAAAGGGTGGCGTGCGGTTGCAGGATTCCACCGGCTGGGTGCTGTGCTGTCCCACCCATTTCGCTAAGAGCGCGAAATGGATGGGGCACGGAGCGATGTTTCCCGGGGTGCGCTTACTTCCAGACGAAGGTGGCTTTGTCTTTGTCCTTGTGGACGCGGCCGACGGGAAAGACCTGGCCGTGCATGACGACGAAGACACCGGGAGAGAGCAGGCGCGCGGCAAGCAGGCTCTCGGTAAGGTTTTGCAGTGCGTCGCTGCCCTCAAAGCCCAGAGGCGTCATGGCTCCGGTCAAGATGATCGGAACTTTCAGGCCAGAAGAGGCGGGTCCGGCAAAGGCCGATTCAAGAAACAGGCCGGTCTCAACCATCGTGTCGGTGCCGTGAGAGATGACGATGGGGACGCCTTCTTTGAGAAGCTCGGCCACGCGATCGCGGACCTCAGCACGATCGGCGTCAGTCATCTCGAGTGAGTCTTTGTTCATCAGCTGGATGGAGCGAACGTCGGCGTCGGGCAGGCGAAGCGCGCGCAGATAGCGGTCGAGCTTGGCAGCGCGATTCTCCACCGCGCCACTCTGCTCGGAGTAGACCTTCTCGATGGTTCCACCTGTCGAGAGCAAATAAATGCGTTGCATCGCCGGTTCCTCGGTGACTTCATTGCTATGCGCGATAGCGCTTCTGGTGCCAGATCCAGGCCGTGCGGACGATCTCGTCGAGCGCGGTGTAACGCGGCTTCCAGCCCAATTCGCGGATGGCTTTCCGGGAGCTAGCGACGAGCACGGCGGGATCGCCTGGGCGGCGGGGATGAATCTCCGCTGGGATGGGATGGCCGGTCACGCGGCGCGCCGACTCGATGACGTCAAGCACGCTGAAACCCTGACCGTTACCAAGGTTATAGATGAGAGACGGCTGATTTTCGGGACCCGAGTCATCCTCGGGGCCGGAGTTTAGGGCAGCGAGGGCGAGAAGGTGCGCTTCGGCCAGGTCGGTGACATGGATGTAGTCACGGATGCAGGTGCCGTCGTGCGTGGGATAATCGTCGCCGAAGATGCGGATCGAGGGACGGCGTCCGAGCGCTACGTCGAGAACCAGCGGGATCAGGTGGGTCTCGGGCTCGTGCGCTTCGCCACGGGTGATGCCAGCCGGGCCCTCGTGGGCGCCGGCCACATTGAAGTAGCGCAGCGAGGCGTAGCGCAGGCCGTGGATGCGATTGAGCCAGGCCAACATCTGCTCGACCAGGAGCTTGGACTGGCCGTAGGGGTTGGAGGGGGCGAGGCGCGCATCTTCCTGAATCGGGATGGATTCCGGCTCGCCATAGACAGCCGCAGTGGAAGAAAAGACCAGCCGTTTGGGACCGCACGCGAGCATCGCCTCAAGCAGCGAAAGAGTGGATGCGGTGTTGTTGCGGAAGAAGATCTCCGGGCGCACCATCGATTCGCCGGCCTCAATGAGGGCGGCGAAGTGGAGGACGGCATCGAAGGGCTGGCCCTCGTTCCGGGCCGCTCGAAAGATGTCTTCTAGAGCTTGCCGATCGGCCAGTTCGCCCTTGATGAAGTCCACTCCCGCCGGCAGCAAATCGCGCCGGCTGTGACTCAAATTGTCGAATACGACTGCCTTGTGGCCCTTTTCGGAAAGTAGGCCCGCAACAGTACCTCCGATGTATCCCGCCCCGCCCGTAACAAAAATCTTCACAAAAAGACTACCCTCGCGCGACTTGTTTGGTTTACCTTGAGTCTATAAGAATAGAGCTCGACCGCGCGGCCATCCGACCGTTCGGCCTGAATCTTCCGCTTGTGCCGTTTGCTACGCCGGGAGCTCGAACACGGCGCTATGGGACTACGTTGGTTGGGCCGTTCGTGAGGTTCCGATTTGGTATTCCAGGAGCGCATCTTCAGTCGCGAGATCTGCGGCCGTTTCCTTTTGAAGTGCCTTGGATTGATAGAGGAAAGGAACGGAATGTCCGTAGGCAAACCCGGTTTGGGTGGGTATTCAAGCGGATTCCCCTGTTCCATTGGTACCAGTACCTACACAATTTGGGTGATCTGCGAGTAACCATCTGCTCCGTATAATGGTAATGAAATCTTTCCATTTTTCGCTCAAGGAATCTGGACCAGAAAGCGATGGAAGAGTTAGGCGCATCCATATAGAAATATGGGAAGCAGGTGGCGCTGAGCGGCCCATCGTTCTAAGCCGGCGACGGGATCGACTCTTCCGCTGACGACCGGGTGGCAAATGCAGATTGGGTTCTATTGGACGCAGTACGAGTTCGATTGATTGATGAATGAGGAATGAGAAGTTGAAGGGCGCATAAGCCGAATGGATTGATGGTTTGCGTTCCCCGATACTGCCGTTTTTTTTTGATTTTGCCCTCCGCAGGAGCGGCGGCCGCAAGCGAGGTTTTGAGAGATGCCGACATCGTATACCAGTGGACAGAGCACATTCGGTTTGCTGCCCGAGCCCGAGGGCCGTCCGCTAGCCTTCCTTATGAGCGGTGGCATCAACGTGTTGATCGCCGTGACAGCCATTGTGATTGGCATGACGGCGAAACAGGTGCTTCAACAGCACTACGAGATGACGGAACTCGTGGTCCCGAACAACCCGCCGCCGCCGGTGAAGATCAAGCAGCCACCCCCGCAGGAGCTGCCTCCGCCGCCAGAGCCGCCCAAGGTGGAGCTGCAGCCGCG